>CAMCUE010000001.1 GCA_945878705.1 Ferrithrix thermotolerans DSM 19514
CTGCCGATGCGGGCTTTTCTGCTTGAGGTGCTGAACGAGCCAAAACCCGGCCATGCAACCTTGTTGCCTTGCTTAGCGGATGAGACGACGAGCTCAAAGAATTCGGAAATCGTGCGTTCGGCATCTGCCTTCGACACTCCAGCTTTCTGAGACACTGCATCGATCAATTCTGCTTTAGTCATTTTCTTTCCTGCTTTCTCGGTTACGGAACACCGTAGACATATATTTGAGTAGGTTCACCGACAAATTGCAAGCATTGTCGCTGTTCAAGATGAATTTTCGAGAAACTTTTATTTCTGATTTTTCTCGACAAATTTTTACTTTCTGAAATGAAAATTTCAAAAAAATATAATTCAGAGACGATTCGTTTGCGTTTTTTGGATCATCAGTCTAGGATTGCCAACTTTCACTAAACCCATACCCCATATGGCTTTTACGGGATAATATTTCTGTGGATAACTGTTAAGAAATTGTTTTATGACATCGGTTATTGAAAAATTCGACAACAAAATATCTCCGCACAAAACTTTGGTGATGGCAGATCTGTACTCAATTTCTGTGCAACCAAAAAGAATTTTAAAAAAACTTTTTAAAAATACTAAAAAACCTCGCTGTTTGAGACTTTTTCATGACCAGCCATCCACCAGCGCAACGTCTGCACCGACCACACTTAAGTTCGTTGTCAACACAAACTTCGCTTTCTGAAAAAACTCTTGCGCAAATCGCAGAAATTTTTGCGACACCAGTTGGTTCGCGAGTCGTCCTAGATACTTCGGTGCTCGTCGCAGATCCGAATTGCTTAAATTCTTTTCCGAACTGCGCAATTGTCATTCCACTTACCGTGATCGAAGAGCTTGATGGCTTAAAAACTCGAATGGATGATGTCGGGCGCTCGGCGCGAAGCGCATTGCGATCTATAGAAGACCTTCGACGCAAGGCTGGTGGCTCGCTAAAAGATCCGACACCAATTAACGGCACCGATGCCAGCGGCACAGTTCAGATTGAAGTCAATGGAATCCAAAATCATCTACTGATTGAACATGGACTTGATCCAAAGGTGCCAGATAATCGGATCATTGGTGCCGCTTTGGGTCAGGCCGCAATTTCTCCAACATGTATTGTCTCAAATGATGCAGCACTAAGAATCAAGGCCGCTCATCTTGGATTAACCGCACTCGAACACAGACCAGTTAACGGCGGTCGCAATGAACGGCCAATGGGTTGGTCCACTTTTGATACTTCTGTCGAAGTGATTGACAGTCTTTACAAATCTGAAGGCATCGAAAAATCTGAAATTAAAAAGGCTTCTGGTCTTTACGAAAATAACTTCGCAGTATTGCGCTGCGGTTCGCAATCGGCGTTGACTCGATGCTTCGACAATGAACTCAAACTGATTCAACAAACAGCACCACAAGCGTGGGGGTTGCGGGCACGAAATAAAGAACAGCGGTTCGCTCTTGAACTATTGCTTGACCCGAAAATAACCGTCGTTGCTCTTGACGGTCGCGCCGGCACGGGTAAGACCGTTTTGGCGATTGCCGCTGGTCTTGAGCAAGTCGTTGAGCAACATCGCTATGAACGCCTTGCTGTGTACCGACCCCTTGTCCCAGTTGGTCGCACAGATGTTGGTTTTCTGCCCGGTGGACTTGAAGAAAAACTCGATCCTTGGATGTCGGCAATTCACGATGCAGTGGTTGCACTAACCGACGACAGATCAAGCCGAGATGCTCGAGGACTTATAGATGACCTTATTGATCGTGGTCAATTAACACTTGAGTCGGTAACTTTCTTGCGCGGTCGAAGTTTGCAGGCCCAAATCGTGGTCGTCGACGAAGCCCAAAACCTTGAACCGACGACTCTTAAGACGATTTTGACTCGTATCGGTGATGGCACGAAAGTGATATTCACCGGTGACACCAGCCAGATTGACGCCCCTTACATGGGAGAATCAAATAACGCTTTAGCCGTATTGGTGCAGGCTTTTGCTGGACAAAGTTGCTTTGGACATATCACTCTTGAAGCCTGCGAACGCAGTGAAGTTGCCAGTCTCGCAGCCGAATTACTTTAAAGAATTTCATTCCTGAAGTTTGATTAAATTTTCTCAAAAATTAGAGAAATAAATAAAAAAATAGGTTGACAACCATCATCTATTAGGCGTACTCTCCACTTAGTGCTAAAAACACGGGATTCTGCTAAGAGCGACCCGAAGATTGAACGGGCCGAGTACGTCGTTGCCCTAGACCAAAATGTATCAATTCAGTCGGAGACATTACGCGAAATTCTTGACTGGGGTCGATTAGCAAACTGCAAAGGAAAAATGAAACTATTCTTTGCGCCCAAAGCCGAGCGCCCACAAGCTCGAAGCCGCCGTGAAGCAAAAGCACATTCCCTTTGTGTGATGTGCGCCGTTCAGACAAGTTGTTTAGAGTTTGCACGCGAACACCATGAGCTTGGATATTGGGGAGGAGAAAACGAAGAGCAACGTCATCTTGCTGGCTTTAAAGTTTCTGCCCCAATCGGTGTCAGAGCACACCACGATCGCAAGGCCTGACAAACTCTAGTAACGCTGACTTGCCTGTAGCTGGCGTGTCATGATTGAATACATGAAATCAGCAGCCAAAAACCCAGACTCACTAGTAACAAATTTTATTGAACTGATTCAAGGACACCACCTCACAGCAGCACTCGAGTTGGTTTCAATCGACTGTGAATATGACAATGTGCCAATCACTAAAGTCTTTGGTCGAGCAGCAATTGAACAAACCTTGGGTGGGTTTCTCGCCGAGTGCAGCGCTTACGAGTGGTTGATCCACCATCAAGTTGCGAGTGGCGATCTAGAACACGGCGTCGTAATGAACGAGCGTACAGATCGGTTTGAAATTGATGGCCGATGGGTAGATCTAGATGTTGCAGGTTTATTTGTAATCAGTGACGGAAAAATTGCTTTGTGGCGAGATTATTTTGACCGTGAAATTTTTACTAAAGCACTTGCCGCGAAATAACTCGCGTTAGTACAACACGCATTCGCTACATTGACTTTAATGATTAATGATTTAGCCAATAAATCACTCGAAGAAATTCGATTTGCCGTTGTTGATACCGAAACTACAGGCTTGTCCGGCACTGACGACTATGTCCTGCAACTTGGGGTTGTCGTCGCTCGGTCTGATGGCACAATCGAAGATCAATATGAAACATTTGTTCGGCGCAATTTCTGGAAGCCGGGCAGACTCGGCGCTTTCAAAGTACACGGAATCACACGACGCAATCTTTGGCGCGGCATTTCTCCAAACGAGATGCTCGAGCGACTAAACGATTATCTATCTACGACAATTTTTGTCGCGCACAACGCCAAGTTCGACATTGCATTTCTGACAAGCGAAGCAACTCGTGCAAACACCTCTATTAATTTAAACGGGCCGCTTGACACGCTGAAACTTTCTCGAGCACTTGACCCAAAGCGTTCACTCTCACATCGTCTTAAAGATGTAACGGCCCGCTACAACGTAGTTGTTGCCCGCCCACATGACGCCCTTGCTGACGCCCTCGGGACTGCGCTCGTTTTGCCACATTTATTACGCGCTCACAACATCACCACTGCCGAGCAACTCAAAACACACTTCGGCGCCTAAGTTATTTAGTTGAACCACCTGCTAGATAGCGGGTAAGAACTTTTTGTGCAGATAGTTTGCCCAGGTTTTTAAACTCAACAGGTTTAATTACTTTGACCCCATTTCCGGCACGCAACAGCATCCGACCCAGCCATTGCTCAGAAGTGATCGACATCGTGATATCAACGACATTGCGGTTGTTGATCTTTTTATTGACTCGTGAGATATATGGATACGACTCAACGATCCATCGGGCTGCCGGCTCAACACGCAGCGTTACTTGCTGCATCGTTGAGTCAAACCACTGCGAATCATTTTCAAAAACTTGTTCTAATTCATCGAAAATGCCGACTGCTGTAAGTTGCTCAATTCGATCAACTCTAAATATGCGATCCTCGCCGGACTGATGATCGTCGGCGGCAACATACCAATGACCTGAATCTTCGAATACTTTTCGTGCAGTGATTACTCGTTTTGAACGCTTCTGTGACGCTGGTGAAAAATATTCAATGTCGTGTCGTTCGCCAGTGGTTGCTGCATGGCGAAGTTCTTTTACAAATTTGGTATCGGGAAGCTCCACTTTTATCGTTTCGGCACCCAACGGCATTAGAGGTGCGATTTTGGCTAATGCAGTCGAAAGTGACCCTTTCTTGTCTGCACCAGGCAACTGCAATGCAGTCTGAGCCATCACTGAAATCGCAAACAACTCGGCAGTACTGAGTTTTAACGGCCGCGAAAACACCAATGGAACTTCGGCTATGACCATGCCGTCGTCCATAAACACATCAATAAGTGCATCGGGGCTGTATGGCGGTACGCCACAAACAGCAGCCATCTGAATATCGTCTATTAGTTCTGTTTCGGTGAGGCCAAACTGTTTGGCCATCGTTGAAATTTTTACTCGCTTGCGTTGCATTATCCATGGCAACATCACCAGCAACCCAGTAACGCGTTGTGCGGCACTGCGCGGCCCGCGACGACTCGCTTTTTTTACAGGTTTTTTAATTACGGCTTTTTTGACTGGTTTTTTGATGGTTTTCTTTATTGCAGGTTTTTTAATTACAGGTTTTTTGACTGGTTTTTTGACGCTCGCCTTTTTAGGTTTCATGACTTACCTGCAACTAATTCTTCGAGCCATGCAACAACTTGCTGACGAACTCGTGGTGGCGCAAGTACCTCGGCGCTCTCAACCATCGCAAACAACCACAATCTAAACGCCGACAAATTTCCACACGGGATAGAAAATTCAACACTTCCATTGGGGTGCTCTCTGATCACGGCACCATCTCCAAACTCGTTGCGGACTCCGGCGGCTAGTGCCCTATCGACAAGCACAGTTGCCGTTGTTTCTTCTCCGTCACCTGCAGCCAACATTTGTTTTTCAGTCGGCACTGCGGCTGCAACATCAAATCCACTTGGTGTTTTAAATGCTCGAGTTTGACTTGAAGCGACTTTGCCTTCTATCCGGTCGACTCGAAAGACTCGTTTGTCTTTGCGCAAATGATCAAACCCAATGATGTACCAAAATCCACTTCGAGACAGCATTCCGTATGGGTCGACCTGGCGCTTTTCGCCTTTGTATTCAAAATTAAGAGTGCGCCGTTGCATCACTGCGTCGGTGATCGCACTCATATTTTGGTCGACTAATCCGATGTTCACGCTCAGCGAAGTTGACTGCATCGCTCGTTCACCACCAAGCTTCCAAAGTGCTTCTTCACCATGTTGTGCCCCGAGATGCACTGTCGCCACTGCAAGTTGCAACGCAATTCGCTCTTCTTCAGAAAGCAGTAAGTCACTCAGCTCATAGTTTGATCGATTAACCCAATATGTAACTTCGCCTGCCGCGTCTCCGCCCAAAGTTTTTGTCTCAATTGGAATTCGCATTTCGCGTAACGCGGCTTTATCACGTTCAAAAGCAGCGCGGGCTGCTTCGTCGCCATCTGGATATTGCTTACCGAGTTCTTGACGAATCTGACGCAAAGTCAACGGTCGATTACGGTCAACTAATAAAGCAAGCAGATTTAGCATTCGCTCGGCTTGCGATATTCTCATTGTCATAGACCCATAGTAGGTCGTTTAACTATCGTCACCGACGAACAGTAATTAGTTCTTTCGATGCTGGCGATACAAATCTATAAGTCTTTGGGTTGACCCGTCAGGTTGATCTTTCGCGCTGGTTTGACTCGGCACAGATGAACCTGATATCTCGTTTGATAACTCGCTGGCGAGCGATTTACCTAGTTCAACTCCCCACTGATCAAAACTGTTTATACCAAATACGACGCCTTGAACAAACACTCGGTGCTCATACATCGCAATTAATGCACCGAGAGTTCGCGCAGTCATTACACGCGCGAGCACCGTTGTTGACGGTCGATTGCCCGCCATCACTCGGTGGTTAATTATCTTCTCGGAAGGTTGCTCAAGACTAATTTCTTCGATCGTGCGCCCAAACGCCAGAGCTTTTGATTGGGCAAACATGTTGGCGATAAGTGCGTCGTGTGCCTCGTGCTGTTCATGGACAGGCTGAGAAAAACCAATGAACTCAACAGGCACAACATCTGTGCCCTGGTGCAACATTTGAAAAAATGCATGTTGCGCATTCGTACCGACTCCACCCCAAACAACTGGTGATGTGCGCATTGCAGTGGCGCTTCCATCAACCTGAACCGATTTTCCATTACTTTCCATAATCAACTGCTGCAAATAGTTTGCAAGTGACCGCAATTGAAATGCATATGGAATAAATGCCTGGCTCGTGTGACCGAGCACGCTGAAATTCCAGACATCTATTAAGCCAAGAATCAATGGGACATTATTTTCTGGAGTCGAATTTTGCATATGGTCATCAACTGCGCGCATGCCAGCCAGAAACTCATCAAAGACATCAGGGCCAAAAGCAATAATCGGCGCAAGACTCATCGCAGACGAAATTGAAAATCGACCACCGACCCAGGGCCAAATATTAAAAGAGTTTGCAGCAATTACGCCCGCCTTTATTGCGCGTTCGGGGTGTGCCGAGACAACGACAAAGTGATCCGCAAGAGTCTTGTCGTTTCGGTCGACGCCAAGTTTTTCGGCAAGCCAACTTCTAGCGATCTTCGCATTTGCCAGCGTCTCAACGGTATTAAAAGACTTTGAGCAAACGATAAACAAAGTCTCGCTAGCGTCGGACTTTTTCAATACTGACTCAATCTCATGGGCATCGATATTGCCAATAAATGTACATTCAACTGCCGTTTCATAATTTGGCGAGAGGGCATCAAAAATTAGGGCCGGCCCAAGGTCGCTTCCACCGATACCGATACTCACTATTTTTTTGAACTTTTTGTCGGTTCTTATTGAGTTGGCAAACTTTCTGAGTGAATCTAACTCTGTGTGGACTTGGGCGATCACATCTACCCCGTCAACAATCAAAGTTTGCTTGTTGTCGGCTCGCAGAGCAGTATGCAATACAGCCTGCTGCTCTGACCAATTAATTTTTACACCATTTCGCATCTCGTTGAATTGCTCTGTGATCTGTAAATCCTTTGCCAGCGCCAACAATTCGTCGAGCACCTGGTCGTCGATCAATTGCTTAGAAAAATCAACGTATATCTCGTCTTTTGAATCCCACAGACTGCGACTAAATTTCACAGAGCGAGTCAGGTCTTGACTAAACAATATTCGCAAAGATGTGTCACTCAATCGTTTGGCATGGGCCAAAACTCTTTGCCAAACTTTTAGCGACTCTTCGGCCATTGAATTAAGGCTACTGACTAGGGTGAATGCTCGTGTCTAAGTCTTCTCAACGCCTCGGTGTCGCCTATGGATTAGGCGCATACATCACGTGGGGGTTGCTGACCATCTACTGGAAATTTCTAAAACAATTTAATGCATTCGAACTAATCGGCTGGAGGATTACTACTTCGTCAATAATTTTACTGGCAGTAGTTATCTACACTAAAAGACTTCGAAATTTATTGACCGCGTTGCGCGATTCAAAACTACGCCTACGAATTGCGCTCGCTAGCGTCTTACTTTCAATCAACTGGACAACTTACGTTTGGGCAGTCGTTCACGAAAATGTGATTGAAACTGCCCTTGGCTATTTTATTTCGCCACTACTCACGATGATTATCGGGTTCATCGTTTTGCGCGAACCAATGAGATCAGCACATCGTTTAGTGATCGCACTTGCAGCCATCGCAGTAGCGATCCTCACTTATGCCTATGGGCGTCCGCCGTACTTGGCGCTGATCATCGCCATTTCGTGGAGTATCTACGGCTATCTAAAAAAACAGGTTCCACTTTCAAGTCTTGAAAGTCTGACATCAGAAGTTTTTGCGCTTTTGATTCCTGCGATCGGAATTTTGGTGTGGGGATTCAACCGCGCCGACAGTGTGCCCAATAATGCTTCAACTATTCAGTGGATATTTGTTTTGTTCACCGGATTAATGACTGCAGTCCCCCTACTTCTGTTTGGTGCAGCCTCGCGACGAGTTCGGCTCAGCTTGCTTGGGCCATTGCAATATTTGGTACCAACTTTTAATTTTTTTCTTGGTTGGTTGGCTTACAACGAAAAATTAGACGCCACTCGCCTCGTCGGTTTTACTTTCGTTTGGCTCGGATTAATTATTTTGGTAGCAGACTCGCTGCGAGCATCTAAAAATAATTAGCGGCTAGACGCCGGTTGAGACACGAAAAGCCGCACCAGTTAAAAGCAACTTCATCGAATTAACCAATTCTTTTGTACGTCGCGCATCTTTGTAGACCATGTTGAATCGGCCTAATCCAGATAGCACCACTGTCAACATGTCTTCAAGCGATTGAGCAGATATCTGCTCGCTAACTTCGCCACGACTAACTGCCTTTTCACAAACGTCCAACAGAATTCGACCGATCCGACCACTTAACGGAAGTACCGCTTTCTTTACTTCTGGGTGGCGGTGGGCTTCAGATGAAACACTCATCACGAATGCGACGACTGCTGGTTCACGCACTGTCAGTGCCGCAAGTGCATCTACCGTTTTCGAAATGTTCTCCGAGAAATCTGCATCTTTACTAATCGCGTTTTCAATCGTTTTACAAACAAGATCTTGCACATCGGTAAACACGGCGACATACATTTCTATTTTTGACGGAAAATAGTGATAGATCGCAGCCGTTGTAATCCCAACGCTCTGCGCGAGTTTTTTATTGGTTGTCGCGTCAAAACCATCCGCAGCAAAAGACTTTCGGGCTTCAATTAACAGTCGTTGGCAGGTGTCTACACCCACACAATTTATTGGTCGACCTAATTTTGACATCGCCAAATAATACTTAACTAACCTGCCATCAACCGAGTCAGAGCATCTGCTAGTTCGACAGGGCGATCTCCTTGTATCGAGTGCCCCGCGCCGTCAACAACAATCACTTGAGAGTTTGGCTTGCGCCGCAAAAGTTCGGCAACATCTGCATCATCAACAACAGGTGAAGTTCCTCCACGAAAAAGAGTAAATGGGCACTTCAAATTTGAGATGACATCCCAAAGCGCAGCAAGTCGCTCGATGCGTTGATTTGAGTCTTGCGGTGATGGATGAGTTGAACGGTCATATCTCCACTGCCAACTACCGTCTGGTTGCTGCTTGGCGTTGTGCAAAATTCCGCGACGAAGAGAACTTTCTGATCTCGTCGGGTTGTGCTCAATTGTGCGCGCTAGTAGATCTTCAAAACTTGCGAATGATTGTGGTCCATTGACAAAATCGGTAATCGCTTTAGCCTTCTGCGAATTAACTCCTGGCGTGATGTCGACATTTGCAAGCGTCAAAACTAAGTCGGGTCGCTGACCGGCAAGCGCAAGAGTAGTTAATCCGCCTAGCGACATGCCTACGACCAGACGCGTTTTTGGTGCCCAGGTTTCAATCGCAGTGGCAACATCAGGCGCCAATACCGAAGGTTCGTAGTTGCCATCACTGCGCCAAGACGAGTGACCGTGTCCTGGTAGATCAATTGCAATCAATGGCACACCCATCGCCAGCGCGACCGTGTCCCATGTGTGTGCGTTTTGAGCACTGCCGTGGACCAAAGTTATTTCTGGGGACTGCATACCCCACTTCAATGCGCTAAGAGTTCGACCGTCCGAAAGTACGCACGAAATGCGTTCTACATTTGGCTTCGCTGAAGCCCGCAATTCATATTCGGAAATATTTTCTCCGAACATTGCAAACTCGTCGTAGTCAATCACAAACCCTCGTTATGGCGTAGTTGTTGTTGAAACCAAATTTGTTGCAGTTGATTTTGCAATCGTTGTTGTTGTCACTGAACTAACAAGGGTAGTCGCGGTTGGCAAAAGAGAACTAGCTGATTGCCCGACAGGCAGACTCGTCACCGCTGGCAAACTTGTCACCGTTGGAATCGTTGTGTAATTTGGGTCGGGCTTGTCATATGGCGGGACTGGTGAGCCATAAAGCTCGGGCTCTTTATTTCCGTCAAACACATACACTCGATCTCCATATTTCACCAACGCCGGAAAATACCTTGCAACCGACATCGGGATTCGAATACAACCGTGTGATGCTGGTTTGAGTGGAACAAGAACTGCTCCGTGCACCGCGATGTTGTAATTGAAATACACAGGGTTATAAAGCGAACCTAATTTTGTTTCCCGCATTCCCGTGCGACGATTATAAAAGTAGAAGATTCCGCCTGGAGTAATCGCCTGGCCACAAATACCGCGCGTGACTTGAGTTGCGGAGTCGTTTCCTTCTTCGCCCGGGTCAATTTTGACTTCTTCACACCATTGCTCTCCTGTGCCAGACGAGATGTGTGTAATTAAAACCGGCTCTTGATTTGTGAACACAATCATTAGCTGTTGCGGTAAATAAACCTCAACATGTGTTGCCGAATCTGCTTTGCGTTGTGGTACGAACTTCAGCGACGTTTGCATAATCGACCAAGTTGCAGGAGTGAGAATTCCAGTCGCTTCTTCGCGCGGCACCCCGAGTACTAATTTTTCAAACGCCCACATTGCCTGCACTGTGTTCTGACCGAACATCCCATCAACAGGACCTGGATCAAAATGTAAATCTTTGAGCCGTTGCTGCAGGCGCAATACATCATCACCTTGCATCCCTGATTCGAGATTTCGACTTAACGGCACAGTTATTGCTGTAGTTAAACCAGAATCTGCAACTACTCCAGGATCATTTGTGTTGTTATCTTGCTTATTTGCTTGATTTTGTTGCACGCCAACCGCAATAACTATCGCCAAAACCACCAACGAGAGAAGTGCCGGTCGCCAACGCTCAAACGTCGACGCATTATATGACGAATTATTTGGTCTGTTCATTTTGCTTGTTTAAAACTAGCAGTTGGTCATTGCGAAACTGAGTGAGGCTTTATTGAATTCAACTTCTTACGCAATCCAAATGCCTCTCGTAAAATTTTTAAAATAACCGTTGGCGAACTCAGCGTTGACACACCTCGAGTTCGAGGAAAATAGTCTACACCAAATTGAACAACACTTAGGCCAAGTTTCTTTGCGCTAACTATTAGTTCTGCATCAATAAACGAGCCTTCACTTTCGAGAACAACTTTTTCAAAAACTGACTTTCGGCAGAGTTTGAATGCAAAGTTTATATCTCTGAATCGAACACCAAATAAAATTCGCACCAAGAAGTTATAAAACATCGAGTACACGACTCGAACATACCCTTCGCCGGTGCGGTCAAACCGATACGCGCTTACGATGTCGGCTTCATATTGGCGCATCAGACGCAATGCATTTTGAACTTCGCGCATATCAAATGGCAAGTCTGCATCGGTATATAAAACGACATCACCAGTTGACGCCGCAAATCCAGATTTTATTGATCCACCTAGTTTGCGATTTATCGGGTGGTGAACAACTTTAACTCGGTTGTCGCGCGCTGCTGCAGAATCAGCGAGTTGTGGCGTTGAATCAGTTGATGCATCATCGATAATCACTAGTTCATAGTCAGAAATCATGCCGGCGCCAATTAATTCTTGGCACAAATCTTGAGCGGCGTTCAACGCGCGTTGCAAGTACTGTTCTTCGTTCCACATCGGAAAAAAAACGCTCAATCGTTCAAATTTCACCTGCGACATCGTGTTTACAGGCTATTGTCATTTACTATGTCGTTGCCACCACCATCTCTTCAAAACCAATCAACGCCTGCTGGGTCACTGACTCGCCAGTGGACGATTGCAATATTTGCTACACAACTGCTTATTGCCGGGGCACTTCTTGCGGTGGCGGTCTCATCAAGGTCAATTGGCAAACCGACATGGTGGCTCGGATACGAACATCAACCTGCTTTTTTTCTACTTTGGCTTCTGCCATTCATTGCGCCGGCATCCATAATTTTTGCTGCATTTAAATATTCGCGATTGTTGCCATATGTCGGCTTAGCCTCAACCCTGCTTTTAGGGGTGACTTCTGGTTTTGATATTTCACGCACACCTGGAGTCGCAATCTGCGAAATCTTGCTAACCGTTTGCACCGCACTTTCAACAATTGCAGCACTCGCGGGGCGGCGTCGTTCAGTAACAACTGGAATATAGATCTTGACTATTAAAAACCTCTCGGTTTCAAGCCGTTGCGATCTGTACCGTTAAGTCGTGGCAAAAAAAGATTCTGGCACTAGCAACTCTGGCTCTAGTAGCACTGGCACTAGCAGTTCTGGTGGGAGGGTCTTAACTTCGCTTCCAAGTGGCGAACGAGTTGGCATTGCGTTCTCTGGTGGACTTGACACTTCTGCTGCAGTGGCGTGGATGCGCGAACGCGGCGCTTTGCCTTACGCATATACGGCCGACATCGGCCAACCAGATGAAACAGATCTTGAGTCAATCCCCGAGCGCGCAAAAACTTACGGAGCAGTTGCCGCCAAACTTGTCGACTGTCGCGAGCTTCTCGTCCAAGAAGGCTTAATCGCATTGCAGTGCGGTGCGTTTCACATCACGACTGCTGGAAAAACATATTTCAACACAACTCCACTGGGTCGTGCCGTGACCGGCACATTGCTCGTGCGCGAAATGAAACATGACGGCGTAGACATTTGGGGCGATGGCAGCACATTCAAAGGTAACGACATCGAGCGTTTCTATCGTTACGGATTGCTCGCTAATCCAAATTTGCGAATCTATAAACCATGGCTGGATGTTGACTTTGTTCGTGAAATGGGCGGTCGCGCCGAGATGAGCGCCTTCTTGACCGCAAAAAAATTGCCGTATCGCGATTCAGCACAAAAGGCATACAGCACTGATGCAAATATTTGGGGTGCAACACACGAAGCAAAGTCACTTGAAGAGTTATCAACGAGCATGCACATTGTTGAACCGATAATGGGTGTGGCGCACTACGACAGTTCAGTTCAAATAGCCACTGAAGATGTTGTGATTCGTTTTATTGATGGCTGGCCAGTTGCGCTCAATGGCAAAGAGTTTTCGTCGCACACCGAATTAATACTCGCTGCAAATGTGATTGGTGGTCGACATGGCCTGGGTATGAGCGATCAAATTGAAAATCGGATCATCGAGGCCAAAAGTCGTGGAATCTACGAGGCGCCAGGCCTTGCTTTGTTACACATTGCTTACGAAAGATTGATCTCTGCAATTCACAACGAAAACACGATTGAAAATTATCGCACGATGGGACGCCGACTTGGCCGACTACTTTACGAGGGTCGATGGTTCGATCCGCAATCATTGATGTTGCGCGAATCATTGACGCGTTGGGTCGGCTCACTAGTTACGGGCGAAGTTACTGTGCAATTGCGACGCGGTGATGACTATTCAATCCTCAACACGACTGGCGAGCACTTCACATATCTGCCAGAACGCCTAAGTATGGAGCGTGTTGAAGATGCGCCGTTCGGACCACTCGATCGAATCGGTCAACTAACGATGCGCAACTTAGATATTCAAGACACGCGCGAAAAACTTGAGATCTATCGCCAGGCCGGCACCCTCGACGCAAACACTCTTGCGTCAGGCGCTCTCACCGAACTCGAATAAAATCTTCGCTACTAGCGATTGACAACGGCGCGGGTGATCGCAGCGGCAAGCGCAGCGCGCTCACCCATTTTTGAAACTTTGATGTACTCGGTGTCGGCATGCGCGCCACCACCACAAGCACCAAGACCATCAAGCGTGGGCACGCCAATGGCTGCAGTGAAGTTGCCGTCAGAGCCGCCGCCTACTGCAATGCCCTGCAAGTCTGTGATGCCAATACCTTGCGCAACGCTTTGCGCCACTGCATAAAGCGTCGTAGACGCCGACTCATGCATCGGCGGACGATTGATTGATCCACTTACGCTGATTGTTGCGCCAGCCACAGTTGGTTGCAACGCACCAAGCGCAGATTCAACGCGCGCTTTTTCTGAAAGAATATTTACACGGACATCGACCGTGATCTGTGCGGCCGCTGGTACAACATTTTCTGTCGTACCTGCTGTAGCAATCGTTGGAGTAACAGTCGTGCCGATCTCGGGCTTAGCGATCGCCGCAATTGTTTGCACCTGAGCGGCGAGTTCAATCAAAGCGTTGACTCCTTTTTCGGGTTCAAGACCGGCGTGTGATGCTCGACCAGCAATATCAACGCGAAATGTGCCAACACCTTTGCGCGCGATCTTCAACGCGTCATCATTTCCGCTTGGTTCGAACACCAGCACATTGCCAGTTGCCTTGGCACGCTCTTCAATTAATGCGCGCGATGCGTACGAACCAATTTCTTCATCCGCTGTAATCAAAATCTCCGCGTGATATGCCTCGCGAATCTCGCTCAGTCCATAAATGGCCTGAATGATGCCGGCCTTCATATCAAAGATGCCAGGACCGCGCGCGATGTCACCGTCGATGCTGAACCCGCGCTTGGCCACCGTGCCTTTTTGAAAAACAGTGTCGTGATGACCGACTATCAAGACTTTTGTGTCGTCGCTGCCCTTCCAGTGCACGTGCGGGCCTTTGTCGCTCGCAATTATTTGTGGGGCTTTGCCAAGTACTTCGGTCATCACTTTTGCCAAAAACTCGGCACTGCGTTGCAAAAGTTCCGGCTCGTTAGATGGCGACTCAATGTTGACGAACTGCTTGACATGTTCGAGCATCTGAGCAGTCCGCGCATTGAGGTTGGTGCGCAACTCTTCAGGTGTTGGCGTCCCGTTCGGCAAACTCACCTATCTATAGTGCCACGCAACGACACAAAAATCTCGCCGAAAAAACTGCGCTTTCATACACAGCTTCTTGCGTAAAAATAGTGTGCCCGGGATCGGACTCGAACCGATACAGCGCTTTCGCACCAGGGGGGTTTAAGCCCCCCGCGTCTACCATTCCGCCACCTGGGCAACCCTGTCAGGCTACGCGCGTTTGGGTCGCATCAGGTAACAAATGTGCCTCAACACTGCTCCATAGAACTGTTCTGGCGTTCTCGGCGTTACGACCAGTTAGTTGATTAGCAGCCACGACACCTTCGACCATGTCGCTGAGCACCGCCACAAACGGACGCCCTCGCAACAACACCGACACGACAACACGGTTATTAAAACGACGCAGACTGCGATCTACGCCAACGATGCGTGGCGGACTGCGAAACCCTGGGGGCCGCAACCCGTGCCGATGGGCTTGGCTTGCGAGAATTCTCGCCGCACTTGCAAACTGCGCGTAGTGCGTTGAAACGAGATTTGAGTCGCGCGAATTTGCGAGCGTTGTATCTTGAGAATTTCTGCTCGTCATGACGCAGATTATGGCAAACGGGTATCACACGGTTTTCGAGCACGGTTAAATATCCCTAAACACCCATTCTGTAATGTAATTACGTCATGTCAAACCAAGAATTAAACCCGATGCAACAACAAGTTGTCGATGTTCTCGGTAAACCTGCGGGCTGGGTGCCGCTACCGATCACTGTTGTTACAGCCGTGCGCGAACAACTCGAAACTGCACTAGCGCCGCTCGCTGCAAAATTATCCCCTGATCAACCTTTATATATGAGCAAAGGTAGTTTGAACACAGTGCACGGTTGCGAGGCGCATTTCATGGCGTCACTTAATTCATTCGAATGGACAATCAGCAATGTTCGTGGCACCGTAATGCACAAGGCGGTTGAACTTGCGATTAATTGGCGTGGACATATAGAGCCTGCGGACTTAGTCGAAGAAGCGCTCACCCGTTTAGAGGATGAACAGAGTCGCGGCCCGAGCGAATTTATCGCCCAACTTTCATCTGGTGAGCGTGCGCAACTTCGAAGCTATGCAGTCGATCTATACACAAAGTTTGAAGAAAGTTTTCCACCACTCAAAGCTTCATGGCGCCCAGTCACAGAAAGTTCTGCACGAGTTGAACTTTTCGGTGGACTAATTTTTCTATCAACTCGTGTCGACTTAACCCTCGGCGGCCCTGGCAGCAAAGTGATCATTGACCTAAAGAGTGGCCGTATCTATTCAAATCATCGTGAAGATCTGCGGTTCTATGCCTTGGTCGAGTCGTTGCGCTCTGGTCAACCGCCGCGACGACTGGCAACATATTCACTTGAGTCGGCACGAGCCGACGTCGAAGAGGTCAGCGAAGGTGTCCTGCAATCGGCAGTGCGTCGTGTGATCGACGGTGCAAATGCAATTTACGAATTAACTAGAGAAAGTCGCGAACCACAGTTAAACGCTGGTGCACAGTGTCGATGGTGCCCACTCAAAGATAACTGCGAAACAGGCAAGCAATTCTTAGAACGAGGCTTTGAAGACGATTAGTAAATACTTCAACTAGCTAACTAACTAGATAACTAACTAACTAGCCCCGACCCATGTTTGGGCGCTTGCCATGGTTGGCTTTTGAACGACGCATACGAGCTTTTTTCTTTTTAGTTTTCTTAGACATGGGCTTATTCTAGTTGGCGAATTTGCGCCATCGGGCTCGATTACCAGAATACGGGGTGCCGTCGGCGCTTGTTTTTGAGCAAACATAAACCAAAGACTTATATGAACCGAGCCCATCAACTGGCGCGCAATATGAACCAGGGCTGATGTCTTTGGCTTGACTTGAAGTTGACGACGATGTGTTCGTAGAAATAGTCGTGCTGGTGGTGACTGCTGTACTTGCTGTCGACCCTACTGCAGTCGTGCTTGTGGCTGAACTGACCGAAGTTGTTGTTGCTGGCACCGTTGTCGCAACCGAAGTTGTTGTTGCTAGCACTGCTGTTGTAACCGGCACAGCAATTACAACTGGTGCAGCACTCCAACTCGCAATCGTCAGCGAAGAGCAATCGCTAACTAACAGATTGCTAATCCGTCCAAATTCACTTTGATCCATTGACAAGCCCCATCGTGCCTTCACTGAAATCCAATCACCTAAATAAGTGCACCAATAACTGCGCAGCGGTGGCATCCAATTAGAAGGATCTTTATCGCTCTTCGAAACATTCACCCGATCAGTAACTGCAATCAGTGTGCGACTATCTGTCATGTCGTTGGCATACGCCTTGCGTTGCGATTCGCTCCACGCCCAGGCCCCAGAATCCCACGCTTCTTTCAAGGCAACGACGTGGTCAATATCAACATCGCCACGGTCACTCAAATTTTTGCCGTCATACGGCGAAACCCAATCGCCTGCAACGACATAACAGCGATATGGGTCAACTTGTGGTTTTGAAATGCTGTCGCGCTTTAAAACTTCTTCACGGGTATCGCATCCGTTGCCGTCAAGATCTGCCCAGTGGATAAACAACTTGCGCTTGTAGCCAGTTTGATATTCGTTTTCAACTTTAATGCTCGACAAAATAGATCTTGCATCTGCGTTAACAAGTTTGCTCTGGGAAACTTCTGCAGACTTCGAATCAAAAGTCGCAGCGCTAACAATGCTCGTTGATGAGATTGCGATGACTAACGCAACACCATTTGTTGCAATTCGCCACTTCACTTAAATCAGCGTATCGCTACGCGCTGGGCACAGATTCTCGGCTTTATTTACCGCTAGTCGGTTCGTTCATCTCGTCTGAGATGTCAATAAAAATACATTCACCTGGGCAAACTTCAGCAGCCCGCAAAACACTCTGCCGATCACGGGGGGCAACACGGGCAAGACTTCCTGCTC
Source organism: Ferrithrix thermotolerans DSM 19514 (assembly GCA_945878705.1). GTDB lineage: Bacteria > Actinomycetota > Acidimicrobiia > Acidimicrobiales > Ilumatobacteraceae > BACL27. Next base: position 17,670 of record CAMCUE010000001.1, read on the forward strand.
CACCTGGATCATTCAAAGGCTTGCCCAGTTCGGCGACATATGCGATGCCATCTTCAAGCAACTTAAATGCATCAGAACAATGGTCTTCGCACAAACCATCGCCCGTACATAAATCTTGATCAATCCAAACTCGCATCTGGTTCAGGTTACTGAGTCAAACCGGCAGCAATGAGCAACGCGATTAAAATCACATTTCGTAAAACATCGAGCCAACTCATCGGGCGCTGTGATGTTGCACCAAAACACGAACACGGTAGACGATCTGGGTCTCGCAATCGCACGAGCAACAGAACAGTAAACGAAACAACCAACAGCAAGCCAGCAACAATTGTTTGCATCAACCACCAACCACCAACCAACATCACTCCAAGCGTGATCTCGGCGAGTGGCACGAGCACAACTGCGGGGTCTGGCGCACCAAGTGCACGTGCTTGAAATGTCCAGTTGTTGAAAGTTGCAAACTTTGCCACACCCGCATAGACAAACACTGCCGCAACTACGACAGCGAAAATAAAACTCACGTCAGCGGTGAAGTTCCCGCGACTGCTCCTCTAAAAAACACCATCGCACTTTCGGCGCTTTGCCCTGCTTCAAGGGTTTGCACACGACCGACTATGAAAAGATGATCACCAACTTGCGAACTCGACTCAATTGTGCAGTCGATATGTGCGAGTGCGCCAGCAATTTTTGGCGCACCACTTTTGGCTGGAGCCCATTGCACACCTTCAAAGCGAGCATCTGCTTCTTTTGCAAACCTCCAACACAACTCGCCCTGACTTTCAGCCAAAACATTCGCACAAAAAGAACCCGACACTGCAATTGCTGGCCAAGTTTTTGAAGTTAGCCCCTGAAAGAACCCGACCAACGGTGGATCAAGCGAAATTGAAACGAATGATCCAATCGTTACTCCTTGAGGTTGACCAGCCGAATCAACTCCAGAAACAATTACTACTCCAGTTGGCAAATTACCCAACACTTGGCGAAATTCTTTGCTATCAAATGAAGCGTTCATCGCTTACGAGACTACGGCAGAAACCTTCACCGACATTTCATCGGCTGCGACAAACACTTCAAAACCACGATTTTTTGCGATTTGGCCAAGACGACCAGCAATCACGTCTAGTGCATCATCAGTTCGAGATGGATCATGATGAAACAATGCCAATCGCTTTACAGATGTTGTTTCGGCGACCCACATTGCAAACTCAAGTGTCGAGTGCCCCCAATTAGATTTCGTTGCAAACTCTGCAGGCGTGTACTGCGAATCGTGGATTAATAAATCTGAATTTTGGCAGAGTTCGCGAGCACCAGCAGTTAGCGCAAAGTTGCCGAGCGGTTGTTGGTGATCAGACAGATATGTCACTGTCGTTTTATTTGCAGTAACTCGAAACCCGATCGTCGGGCCCGGGTGTGGCACAAATCGACTCATCACTTTTGTCGTACCGATTTCAAAGTCGTCATCACCAATTTCGTGAAAATTAATCGTTGCCGCAAATTCATCTAAACAAATCGGAAACAACGGTGGAGAAATTTTTTTTATAAATGTGTCGTGCAGTGAGACTCCATCTGGTTGTCGCGGAGCATAGATATCTAGCACCGTGTCACGATGCAGAAGCGACTTGAAGAATGGCAAACCCTGCGTGTGGTCCCAGTGTAAATGAGTAAGCAAGCACACACCAACGAATGGTTTTGGTTGTGCATCAAGATCATCACAGTTTAAATAACGCAAACCTGTGCCAAGATCAAAAATTATTGGTGACGCAGCGCCAATATCTACTGAGACGCATGATGTGTTGCCACCGTAACGCTGAGTGTCTCGACTGTGACATGCAGTTGAACCACGTACGCCATGAAACATCACCGTTACTTCGTTTTCCCCCACGCTGAAACGGTATTCGCAAGTCAAGACATTTGTAATGACCTGATGGGGTGACCTTCGTCGCAGGCAAGTATCTTTTAGACATGGTTGATTTGAAATTAAACATCGAATGCATCGCTGCTAATGGCACTGAGTTCTCTTATCTTGAATGCGGAACCGGAAAGTTGGCGATACTGCTACACGGATTCCCAGACACGGCGCAAACATGGCGTCACTTGATGCCCGAACTCGCGGCAGCCGGCTACCGAGCCGTTGCTCCATTTATGCGCGGATATGCACCAAGTTCGGTGCCCGCAGATGGTTGCTATCAAACAGCAATGTTGGCTCGTGATGCGAACGCGTTACACGAAAAACTTGGCGGCGACAGTGAGTCTGTGATTATCGGCCACGACTGGGGCGCACCTTCTGTTTACGGCGCTGCACTCGACGCGCCATCACGGTGGCGCAAAGTAGTTGGAATGGCTGTGCCACCGACTGCTGCTCTCGGTTTGGCATTCGTGCAAAATCTTGAACAAGTTAAACGCAGTTGGTATATGTTTTTCTTTCAGCATCGTCTAGCCGACCTAGTTGTTGGTGCAAATAATCACGCTTTCATTGACATGTTGTGGCGAGATTGGTCGCCAGGTTACGACGCAACTGTCGACCTTGAGCATGTGAAAAAATCTTTGACAGACCCAAAAAATTTGCAGGCTGCGCTCGGCTATTACCGCGCGACCTTAGGCGACGGCTTTCGCGACCCCGAACTGAGCGAATTGCAAACACTAATGGGATCAGGAGTACCCAGTCAGCCACTGCTTTATCTGCACGGTGCAAATGATGGTTGTATCGATCCCGAAGTTGTTCAGTCTGCAAAATCAATGGCTCCTGTAAATGTGAAATTCGAAGTCGTCGCGGGAGCCGGACATTTCTTGCAACTTGAACAACCAGAAAAAGTTAACAAACTAATT
>CAMCUE010000002.1 GCA_945878705.1 Ferrithrix thermotolerans DSM 19514
GCCCAAAACTGTTCGTAACACCGCAATTATCAAGCCTGGATAAATTCGGAAGACAAATGGTGAAAGGCAAAATGCCGACGCAAACAAACTAAACGCTTGCTTTGGTTGCGCGGTTAATTGTCGAGCGGCCCCGTAATGTGCAATTGCTCGCCGATGTCTGATTTGAAGTTTCGTCGAGATCGTTTGTGGTTGAGTTGCAAAATGTTTATTCAAAACCTTTAACTCCGCAGTGAAATTTCTGATGACACTGCTGCTCGCACTTTCGGCAAGTCGGTGAAACTCACCAAGTAACTCGGCGATGAAAACTGTTCTCGGATTCTTCGCAGCAAGGCGAAGCCAAAGGTCGTAATCCTCAGTGGTAATAATTTCAGGATTTTCGTCAAAACCATCTACTGAATCAATTAGTGACTTTGCGATAAAGGTCGCCGAAGTTGAGATGCAATTGCCGGTGAATAAAAGACGATCATAACTAGCACGCGACGCAGGTCCGTACATCACTGATCGTGTGGTCAGATCACTATTGATCCATAGTTCGCCGTGACAAATAAACTGATTTCCAACTTGAGCCTGGTCGACACATTTTTGAAGTTTGTTTGCGTACCAAATATCGTCTGAGTCAAGAAATGCGATGAATTCACCGCCTGCCTCTTTTACGCCGCGATTACGCGAAGCCGCAATCACGCCAGAGTTATTGAAATTAAGCAGTTTGATTCTTGGATCTGTAAATGAATTGACAACTTCCACAGTGTCGTCGGTTGAAAAATTGTTTACGACTATTGCTTCCCAGTCTTTGAAAGTTTGCGCTAAAACCGAATTCAGTGCTTTCTTCAGCAACTTTGCATGGTTATATGTTGGAATCACTACCGAAACAAATGGCTTGTGATTCATTTTAGTTTTGCAACTTAAACCAAGTTTTGCAGTTCTTTAGCAACGCATCGATTTCGTTTTCAATATTATTGTCTAGCATCAGTCCGGTTGACAGAAGTTTTTTCGAACTGTATTCAAACGAAACAGGTGTCACATTTGGCATTTCGGACGATTTATCAATCGGCGGTCTAAATCCAAGAACGGCTTCGCAACGAGTAGCAATAATTTCGGCCATTTGAATTATCTTCAGGGGTGTTTTACCACCAAGGTTGAACAACCCGTCTCCAATTTGTTGCACCGGGATTTCAAGTAAGTGTTTGACTGCGGTGCATACATCAGTAAACGGAATAAAATTACGAAACTGCAAGCCATGCGATTTTAGAGTTAGTTTTTTATTCTCAATTGCTTGCCGACATAAATCGTTGGCAATAATTTGCCATATTTTGGCAGCTGGTGTCATCGGCGAACCAAAACCATTTGCAGACCTAAGTCTGACGCCTTCTATTTTTTTAGATTGATGTGCCTGTTCTACGATTCGTTCCGCATCCAGATGTGTTTTCGAATATGCGTCAGATGGGTTTGTCGGCGAAATTTCTGTCGTTACTCCAGTCAGATTGTTGCCATAAACCTGAATTGTTGACAGATAAATAATTCTCAGATTTTCTAACCGGCAAGCCTGATCAATAATCCGTTGCGTATATTCAACGTTTACATGTTCTGCTTTTTCAGGGTCAGCGCGACACTCGTAATCATTTAGTGCAGCGAGATGGACAACATGAGTTGTACCCTCAAGCATTTGTTTTACTGAGTTTTGATTTTCAAAGTCAACACAAAAAACTTCTGCGTTTGGGGCCCAAGTTGGAGTGCTTTGCTTCTCTCGAGATGCGAGTCTTAACTTAATTTCTGGATTTTTTGCGAGTTCATCGGCGATACGACCGCCAAGTGTGCCAAAACCTCCAGTCAGAAGGACTTTCTTGGTCATCGATGGATTAGTTGCCAGTTATATGGAAAGTACGGATCAGTTGGTTCGCGTCGATGTATTTCTGATGGATCATGAGGAATACTGGCGCAATTCGCGACGATCGCCATCTCGGTTCCAATTCCTTTAAAACCGTTCCATACTTTCGGCGGAACAGTCACCAGCCAATAATTTTCCTCACCAAGGAACAACTCTTGAACCTCGCCTTTTGTCGGGCTATCAGGGCGATCATCGTAAAGCACAAATTTAATTCGACCATGCGGGACTGCATAGTGAAGGATCATTTTGTCGTGAAAGTGCCACGCCTTTACAGCATCGGGAAACACGCACGAGAAATAAATTTCACCAAATGTTTGAAAAGCCGCATCTGTGCTTTTTAACATGTGCATTACTTTGCCTCTTTCGTCGGCGATTTGAAATAGGGGTGTGATTATTACGCCATCGATCATTTTGAGTGCTCCAGATAATTGGTGATTTGATATTCAGACATTTCTCTAACTGACTTACCTGCATTGACATCTCGATACCACGAGACAGTGTTTGACATCGTTTGCAAGAAATCCCACCGCGGTCGCCACTTCATTTCGCTTTTTGCTTTATCGCAGTTCAAATGCAATAGTCCTGCCTCATGTACTTGTGTAACGGGGGCATCAATTTTGATCTCACCAGAGCCCCAAATCTCAATCGTCTGTTTCGCAACATCGTTAACACTGTATGCATCCGATTCGTCTGGTCCGAAATTCCAGGCACCATTGAATGACTTTGGTGACGTAAGTAGGTAGTGCGCAAGTTGTAGATATCCAGAAAGTGGTTCAAGGACATGTTGCCATGGACGAGTTGCATTTGGATACCGCAACACGATTGGTTTGTGAGATGTCAACGAACGAATGCAGTCGGGAATAATTCGGTCTTGCGCCCAGTCGCCGCCGCCGATTACGTTGCCAGCGCGAACTGTGGCAGCGCCAAAGTTTTCGCGGTTGGTTAAAAACGAATCAAAAAATGAAGAAAAAATTAGTTCGGCTGCGGCTTTTGAAGCACTGTAAGGGTCTCGTCCACCAAGTTCGTCTGTTTCGCGATAGCCGATACAGATTTCTCTATTTTTATAGCACTTGTCCGAGGTGACGAAAATTAAAGATTTGATCGAGTCAGTATTTTTAACTGACTCCATCAAGTTGACGGCGCCACCGATATTTGTGTCGTAAGTAGTTTTTGGGTCGGCGTATGAGCGACGAACCAGTGCTTGTGCTGCAAGATGAAAAACTATTTCGGGTTTCGCAGCTTGCATGAAACTTTTTAAATTTTCCGAATCTCTGATATCGCCATCTTGGTGCGTTATCAAACTATTTAGATTCAGTTGATTGAAATGGCTTTGCTCTGATTCAGCGGGAAGCGCGTACCCGAAAACTTCTGCTCCGGCAAGATGCAACCACAGCGAAAGCCAAGAGCCTTTGAAACCAGTATCGCCAGTAACAACAATGCGTTTTCCTTTAAAACTTTCGACGGCTTCTAAGAGCGAACCCATGGTGCCTTCCCAGACTTAAGCATCTGATTCAATAGCTCCCAGTCGCGGTAGGTATCCATGCATTGCCAGAATTCATCATGTGGATACATCGTCATTTGTGCATCGTGGACGATCTGTTGAATTGGTTCTTTCTCGAATACAAGATCTTCGCGTTTATCGAGAAACTTAAAAACACTTGGTTCGCAAACAAAAAACCCACCTGAAATTCTTCCACCTGATGCCTGAGGTTTTTCATTGAAGCCGGTGACATTGTTTGTGGCATCAACTTGTAGTTCACCAAACCGGCTTGGGGGGCGCACACCCGTCACGGTTAGAAACTTTTGGTGATCTTTGTGATGTTGCACAAGTTTGTCAAGATCAACATCACTTAAACCATCACCGTAACTGAGCATGAAGGTTTCGTCACCAATCAATTTTTGTACTTTGCGCAGTCGAGCACCGGTCATTGCTTCTAAACCAGTGTCAACTAGGGTCACGACGCAGTTGTTGTTGTTGTTTACTAAACCGGTGAATTGATGGATATTTGGCAACTCAGGCTCTGGAAGTAAATTCTTTAGTTCTCCATTTTGAGTACGAAAAAAATCGACAACAGTTTCGGATTTATAGCCAAGACATAAAATAAATTCACGAAAGCCGAAATTTGAGTAGTAACCCATCAGGTGCCAAAGAATTGGCATCTCGCCAACTTTGATTAACGGTTTTGGAATATCATCGGCGACATCACGTATTCGAGTGCCGAACCCTCCGCACAGCAGAACTGTTTTCACTTTGCTGCTGCCTGATCTAAAATTATTGAAGTTGGTTCAAAAAGCCTTATCGGCGTTTGTGGGTTTAGCGCGAACTCGCGAACTGCTTTATTTTTAGAAGCGCCAGTTGTTACGACGATTCGATTCTTGGTATTACTCAGAGTTTTCAAACCCAGCGAAATTCGCGTGTGTGGCAAATTTGGTGAGTCGTTGACCAAACAACATGAATCATTTGAAGATAACACGGGGTGACCAGGAAATAGGCTCGCGATATGGCCATCATCGCCCATTCCTAAAAGACAAAAGTCGAACATACTGATCGCACTAATTCTACTTGCATAATCTTTGACTGCTTCGCCAACATTAATATCTGCTCGCGGACTAGTTACGGTGCCATATTTTTCACCAATAGTTTTTAATAAAACTTCTCGCAGTTGGCGATCATTACGCTGATCGCTATCGCCATCCACAGATCGCTCGTCAGCAAGAAACCAGTTAACTCGCTGCCAATCTGTTGACTCAGGAGACAGACACTCTAAAGTTTTACAAATGGATCGACCAGCAGCAATAATCACATTGCATTTGGGTCTTGAACTAGAAGCAGTTTGAATAATTTCAGTGATTAGATTTGCTGTAAATTGAAAAACTTCTTGCTCAGTAGCAAGAACATTAAGTCGCGAGTCTTGCCTTGAAAAGTTGCTAGCACTAGACACTTTGTAATTCTACGATTTTTGTGTCTGGCTTGCTTAAATTCCGAGTAGTGATTTCCATCTAGGTAACTGTGGATCGAGGTTGAACAACGTATCAGGCTCAATTTTTGGCGGAATCGCAGTTAAATTACTCAGAGCATCTTTAAGTTCTTTGCTTGTTCGAACAACCTGTATCTCAGTGCGGCCGCGTAATGGACTCAAATTAAACGACTGCGGATCCAGGCATTGGATCACTGGTAATCCAGCACAAGCGCCGTCAATTACTGCCGAAGTGATCGCACTGCAATACAAGACATCACATTGATCAAAATATGTTGAAAGATCTTCTTTTCCAGAAACAATCTCAATCAATGGATTTAGATTCTTGAATGACTGACTCCAGTGAGGTTTCAGCAGTACCCGAATACTTTCAGAGTTCGTCGCCAGAAAATCGTTAAGAAGTTTGATTTGAGTTTGCGTTGCGCTCTCGAGATAGTCGGTCGCAACCAGAATTGTCTTGATTGACTGTTTGGATTTGAGTAGTTGTATGTCGGGTGTGTCTGCAAAATGCTGATACATCAGAGCTTCAACTTCTCTGATTTCAGTCGCTGGATATCCTGCCGCAATTAATGACTCGCGTGCAAGGGGGCCGTTAACTGCAATCAAATCCGGGCGCGGCATCGGGTTATTCGTGTTGTTCGAGAATCTTCGAGGGTCAGACATCAGTCGAAGATCCCAAAAACGAACTGTTGAATGAGCAACACCAATAAGTTGTCCGTGACCATATTTGCGCCAAAGATGAACCAACGCCATCTCCCATGGTTGGTTTTCAATTAAATAGAAACCGATTCGTTGCTGAGGTAGTTTTTGCAGAATTTTATTAAGTCGACTGAATCTCAGACAGTTGATCATCGCCTCGTATCCGCGAAGAGAATTCAGCCATTCTCGTTGAAAAATTGGCCAGAGTTCTATTTTTTTATCGCTGATTGTAAATGCCGAAGAATATTTTTTGGTTTGAAGTGATCTGATGAGAATTTTTCGGTAGTTGTTTAAAGATTTCAAGACAATCGAGGTGCTACAACTTGCGTCAATAATTTGATGCTGATGATTTTTGTCAGCAGAATTAAAATCAGTAAGCAGTGACTTTGCTTCACGAAGTGGGCGTTTTCGCCGCTGGTCAACGAGATTGTGAAACCAATTTACATTTAGGTTTGAAAGTTGGTCAACTAGGGCGGTCCAGTATTGTGATTCAAATTTTCGAGTTTGATTGACGGTCGCACCAAATCGGTACCAATAGTCAAAAAATGCGATTGTTCCGAGGTTGCTGGTTGGTGGCAAATCTTTATCTCGCAGATGCGAAGACGATCTGATTTGTTGAAACAGAGCCAAGAGTCCAAGCACGGGCCTTGGAGTTAGATTCTTGAACTTAGTTTTAATTGGCTTTGATTGTGCTGAACCGCTTTGTGAAACAACTTTAAAATCTAAATTATTAGCTCTAGCAATTGAGGCGATTACCCGTGTCAAATCCTTGTTGGTTGTAATAAAAACAATCTTTTGAAATCTGTTAGCTTCAACGATTTTGATCAGTGCAAATATCTTCGCCAAATTATTTAATTGTGCAGATTGCGTATATGGCCGAGAATGAAATTGTGTCATCCAATAATAATTAAATTCAGATTCAATTAATAGACCAGATTTTGCACCACTATTGATATTTTCTCCGACATCGTAAATAAAACCGAGAATCATTGTTCTAATTTCGGCTGAATTTTGTTCAACTATGTCAGAAATTGAAACTGTATTTAGTGGATGCTCGGTACCGACAAACTGTTGCCAAAGCAACAATGGCTCATTACCTAAAAAATTGGTTTGATCAGAGTCCCAAATTTTAAGTGTCGTCGCCTCATCTGAAAATAATTCGTACATTCGATGAGTTAGTTATTGCTGGATTTCATCAAGCGCTCAACTTCAACAACATCAGCAGGTACATCAACAGCATGAGTCCTGTAAGCAGTGCGTTGCATTCGTATTTTGATTCCATGTTCAAGAAATCTGAGCATGTCGACTGACTCGTAGATTTCTAATGGCGTTGGTTCTAGTTCAGTGAATTTTTGTAGAGCGTTGCGACGAAATGCAATTAGTCCAAGTTGTTTACCTGATGGTCGTTCAACGCCATCTGTTGATACAGGAATCGGTGCACGAGACATATATAAAGCGTTTCCTGCGAGATCCATAACGACCTTGACGCAGTTCTGGCTATTGAATTCCCCTGGTTGGATATCGGCATATAGATTGACGACTTCTAAATTCGTGTCTTGAGCAAATGGTCGCAGCACATCGGAAAGCATTCGTGGGTCTGTCATTGGCTCGTCGCCTTGGACCATCACGACAATGTCAAAAGAAGTTTTAGATTCTGCTTCAATCTTAGAAATTGCTTCAGCGCACCGATCCGAAGCTCTCTCGTGAAGGTTGCTTGTCAACACTGCCTTGTAGCCCAGTGATGTCACATGATCAACGATTTCTGAGTCGCAAGTAGCAACAGCGACTTGATCAATTTCTTTACAAAGTTGTACACGCTCAACAATGTGTTGGAGCATTGACTTTCCAAGAATTTGTGCCAGAGGCTTATTAGGAAATCTTGTACTTGCCATGCGAGCCGGAATCAGGGCAATAACTTTCATCAGAGGAGTTTAATTTCTATTAGTGCATTAACTAAAAGCTGACTCGCTTCTCGCTCCATTAAGACCCGAGTTTCTCGTGCATACGACCCCATATGTGCAGTTATTTGAACATTTTCAAAATTTCGTAATTCGCCCTCATATGGTTCGTGCTCAAAACAATCAAGTGCTGCTCCAGCAATTTGGCCAGATTTCAATGCTGCAAGCAAGGCATCTTCGTCAACCAATCCACCGCGAGAGATGTTGACGAAGTACGAGCCGTTTTTCATCATGTTCAATTGCTTTTCATTTATTATGTGATGAGTTGAGGCGTTATATGGAAGATGCAAAGTAATCACATCAGACTTGGCGCAAAGTTCGTCTAACCCAACATTTAAGTAGTCAGTTGATGTTGTCTGTTCATCAGAGATAATAATTTTTGCACCAAATGCAGAAAGTAAGGCGGCAACCCGTTTGCCGATTCTTCCAAAGCCGATGATTCCTACGGTTTTAGTTTGCAGCAGTGAGCCCATCAGACCCTTCCAAACTCCATTTCGAATTTGTCGATCAGCTTGGGGGATATTTCGAAGCAGTCCCAAAATGTGTCCGAGAGTTAGTTCGGCAACTGCTTGTGTTGGAGCATCGGGGGTGTTGAGAACAGTGATGCCAAGTTTTTTTGCGGCCACAAGATCAACACTGTCTAGGCCTGTTCCAACTCTGGCAATTACTTTTAGAGACTTCGCCGAATTCAAAACTCGGCCAGTGAGTGGTTCGAGTCCTGCTATCAGACCAATCGTGTTTGTACCAAGCAAATCAATCGCTTGATCTTCTGTCAGGCGTGTCGCAAATGGATTTAGCTTCACTTCGATTTGTGCTTTATTTAGCAGCTCAAGTTGTGCAAAGTTGTCCAAGTTAAATGTTGATGTTGTGATTAGTACTTGCAAGACCGCACTCCCTAATTGTCTTTGATAACGCTAGTCGGGAATTTGTAAAATATTTGCCGTTATTACCACTCAGCGCGCAACGACTTGAGTGTTTCAACAAATTGAGAGTTGTTTTCGTCGTAACTAATAATTTCGCGAATTGTTTCTAAGCGAACCTTGTCCCAATCTGTATCCGAGACCGTGACCAAATAATCAAGTATTTCTTGAAATCGCTTCTCGTCAAACTGATGAGTCCAAAACTTTCCATCGTCCTTGACCTTTGCGGGCCAGCCAAACCTAAGTGCATCTGCATCAAGCAATTTTGCATCAATCAGAAGGGCAGCAGTTTTGGTACCCCGAGCTAAAGCTTCATATCCAAGAGTGCTGCTTGTGAATACCACTATCTCTGAATTATCTATGAACTCATAACTATTTAAAGCAGATCGCCTTGGCTTTAGAGTCCAGGAGTAATTTCTCAAGAGTTTTTGATAGTAGAGATTTTCTGCAGCAAAGTCTTCGTCTTTGCCGACAACTATTAATTCAAGTTTATTTGATTGACAGTATTCGGCGACGAAAATAATTGCTTGCTCTCGGCGACGAGTAATTTGTTCATAAGTAACTGGATTGTTCGGTGCAGAGTCAGGAACAATGAAATTTCCAGAAATGCTTGGTCGGTACGTTGAAATGTACGCAATTGATTTAGATTTGCCAATACTTTTTGGAATCGAATTATTCTTGAAACTGCCAATTGGGATGATGTCGCCAGAAATATATTTATGATAAATTTTTCCGACTGCTGAGCCGAAGACGAACATGTGATCAACATGGTTGCCTTCCAATTTGAGTTCTTGAAGTAATTCTCCAAATAAGTCACCTCGTTCACTCCTTATTCCATTTTGGATCATCATCGTTTGAATGTTAGGAAAACGTTTTTTTAGTTGGAAAAATGGTGGATAGTTGTCAACATAAGTCAATATCAGTTTTGGTTTGACAATTTTGATGTATCGCGTCGCATAATTTTGTGCACTCAGGTCTCGGTCAAAAATGCAAAGTAGAGCAACCGAGATATTTATTTCATTCTCCCGAAGATCAAGAATCTGTATCTCATTTTTTGCGAAGTAGGGAATGATAACTTCGGAGCCTGTGACAAAATAGAGTAGGACATTTGTGCTTCTGGGTGGAAATATTCTCCAACGAAGTTTCAACAACGACCTTAATAGTCTTAAAGTTCGAATCATTTGGACCAGGAAGATTTAAGTCCAGCTAAAAGACTTGGCATTCGCGAGTAAAAAACAAAAAATGGGTGCTTAAATTTTTGTACCCAATTTTTAGTGAAGCAATGAGACACAACATCCCAAGGTGTGATAGCGAGATCTGTTGACTTGGTGACGAAGAGCCCACTGTCTCTAATTGTATGACTACTGATGAGGTCGGCGAAACGAGTTCGCCAATTTCTTAAGTAGTGCAAGTCAATTACCGGTTGCTCAAACATTTTTGTGGTCTTTCGAGATTCTCCATCAAAGGGTAGAACGGGACGGACCTCTTTCTAACCCTTGAGATCACCATTCTGCGCGCAACGACCTGACGATTTCAACAAATTGAGAATTGTTTGTGTCGTAAGAAATAATTTCTTGAATAGTTTCTGAGCGAATCTTTTCCCAATCTACATCTGAAACTGTGAGCAAATAATTAAGTATTTCTTCAAATCGCTGCTCGTCATATCGATTTGTCCAAAACTTTCCATCTTCTGTCAAGTTCACTGGCCATCCGAACTTAAGAGAGGGTATCGGAATGATTTCAGCATCTAGTAAAAATCCTGCTGTTTTGTTGCCTCGCGCAAGTGATTCGTAACCAAGAGTACTACTCGTAAAGACAACAATTTCTGACGCATCTAATTTGTCATAGTTGCTTGTTGAAGTTCGTCTAGAGGAAAGTTTCCATGAGAACTTTTTTAATAGCTGACTGTAATAGGCATTCTCTGCAACGAAGTCTTCATCTTTACCGACGATTAATAGATCAAGATTGTGACTCTCACAAAATTTAGCTAAAAAGATTATTGTCTGCTCGCGGCGATCAATTATTTCTCCATAAGTAACTGGGTGAGTTGAGATTGAATCTGGTGCAATAAATGTTCGAGGTATTCCTGCTCGGTGCGTGGAGATGTATGCAAGAGTTCTTGATTCCGTTTTATTAATAGGGACTAAATTATTTTTAAAACTCCCAATCACTGTTATTTTTCCGGAAGTATATTTACCATAAATAGAACCAATTGCTGATCCAAGCACAAGCATGTCATCAACACGATTCTTCCCCAAGTGGATTTGATGACCATCTTTGCTGAATAAATCATGGGGGTCTGCTCTGGCCCCATTTTGAATCAAGATGGTATGTATTTCAGGAAATTTATTTTTAATTTGGAAAAATGGAGGATAGTTATCAATAAAAGTAATTATCAATTTTGGCTTAACAATATTGATATATCGTGACGCATAATTTTGTGCACTTAGATCCCGATCAAGGGCACACAACAGAGCAACTGCAAGGTTAACTTCATTTTCACGTATATCTAATATTTGTATTTCGTCGCGAGAAAAATAAGGCTTAATTACATCGGCACCAGTCTGAAAGTACAGCAACACGTTTTTTTGCTGAGGCGGCAAAATGCGCCACCGTAATTTTATTAGCGACTTAATTAGCCGCCAGTAGCGCGTCATCTAGTCCAAATAGGCTCAAGATCAACGAGTGAACTGGGCCAACGAGAATTGTAATTTTTTATTGCTTCGCGAAATTCAGTGACAGCGCTATTAGATGCAATTTTATTTATAGTTGTGACAATCTGGGTATAAATTTCTGCTTCTGACGATGCCGAATTTGAAACAAATGAAAATGTTGAAGTTGACCTGCCTGCTGAAATTTGGTCGCGCGGCAGCGATTGTTGTTTGAGTACCCGACTAGTGCGTTTTGTACTTACTCGATTAAGAAAAGCTTCAAGTTCCTTAATCACACCAGTTGGATTGGTAACTGTTTGTTCAAAAGAAACAACCAGAGTTGGTTTCTCCGAGTTCTTTTGAGTATCTATCATTTCGATCACTGACTTTTGCACTCTTGCGATTGATAACAGGGCACGGTCGGTAATGGATGCCTTCGCGAATTCATCAGCCCATTGTGCGGCAAACCATGGAATCTTTACTCCGTTATGTTGATAAGACAGCGTAAATTCTCGGGATCGTTCAAAATTCTCGAAATAGCTACACACGTTATGAAAAAGGTGAACTGGATGCCGTACAACTTGAATCAACTTAATCCGAGATTCGTAGGCTTCAAATAAAATGTTTGAGACGGAGAACAATCCGTGCGAGGCGATGAGTAGAGCAAGGTTTTGTGAATTGATTTTTTCGGTGATCGAATCCCCACCTTTACGGAACAATCGACCGAAGTAAGCGAGACTTCCGGGGTTGTTGCGAAGGCCGGTGTCGTCAGACCATCTGAGATTAACTTCACGACCAATGAGGCTGTTGTATTGTAAGTGGTCAGCATAAATCTTTAAAAGTGTCGTAGCGGCGTCATTGCTTATTTTGCCTGCCGCATGTGTGATGCATAGGTATTCAAAGATGCCATCAACTTTCTTTTTTTCAACTCCTGTTAGAGACCCAACGATTGAAGTTATGACAGATTTTCCACCACCCCAGAAGCCATCGACGAAAATTACGTCATTTGTGAAAGATTTGTGATGCTTCAGATCAAGACTCATAACACAATCTTTTCATCTGCGGCCCGGACTCTCGTGGCAATATGGCGATCGATACAAAATTTTCTGATTTCTGAAACACTCAGTCTGTCGTAGTGTAAAGAATCAGCGATTGCGACACCAGTTGGTTTGCTAACTTGCATCAACTCTTTTAAGTGATCTAATTTGCCGAATCCGCCACTTGCAACCACAGGTATGTCAACTAATTTGGTTACGGCACTTACTAATTCGCAATCAAAACCGTTTTTAGTTCCTTCTTGATCAACAGAAGTCAGAAATATTTCTCCAGCACCTAATTGGGCTCCTTGCTCTGCCCATTGCACAACATCTAGGCCAGTTCGTTCTCGCCCATTGTCGGTGTAGGCCTCCCATTTGCCTGGCGCAGTTTGTTTTGCTTCGATTGATAAGACAACTGTTGAAGCGCCCCAAACATCGGAAATTTTCGTAATCAAACTCGGGTCTTTAACCGCAGCAGTATTGATCGCCACCTTGTCGGCGCCAGCGCGAAGCAAAGCTCGAGCATCTTCAACCGATCTGATGCCACCTCCAACAGTCATTGGCACAAAAACATGTTCGGTTGCACGGGTCACGACGTCTAATAAATTATTTCGTCCATAAAGACTGGCAACGGTATCCATATAAATTATTTCGTCGGCACCATCGTTGTAATACTTTTCGGCATGCACTTGCGGGTCTCCGACAATCCGCAAGCCTTCAAGGTGGATTCCTTTGATTAAATTTGCGCCCTTGATATCAAGGCGAGCAATTATTCGAAGTATTTGCCGAGGAGTAAGCGAATTTACTTGACTTGGTAACGAAGAGACCACTGATCTTTATTGTACGACCATAAATGTGGTGAGCGAAACGAGTCGGCCAGGTTATTGAAATAGTTGAGATCCATGATCGGCTGTTCAAACATTTTTGAAGCTTCAGGGAATTCTTTCTCGGGGATACTTAAGTATGCAAATATTTCGTCTGAGAATCTTGTCGGATATTCGCCATCAAATCTTTGCACGAGTGCGACGCCTTCTTCACGATTTATATCTCCTGAGCGAATCTCTTGAGCAGCATCATAAGTTGCACGGCCGATTCCGTATTTAATAAAAGTCGTGTAGTAATGAAAATCATCGATTCGGTCGTCAATTGAGTTGTACTTGCTATACGTCCCTGGCGTGCGCTCGGGCGATGCTTCAAAACCTCCGTGCTCAACTGAGTAGTAATAGCAACTTTGCGGATGCCACTTTACGTAATAGCCGAGATAGTGAACTTCAATTCCAAGTTTTTCCAGACCTGCTGGGTTCGCTGGCAAGTAAGGATCCAGGTCTACATCTTCTAAACCGAAATCGGTAGTGAGATCTTTGATTGAAGTTCCACCTAGATGGATTGAAGACTTTTCTGGAGCAGAAAAATACTTCCACGATCTTTTGGCGGAGTCCGCATCACCGATTGGGTTTCCGTATTCAGCTTCGTTCTCTCCATAAAAAACTAAAGGTATTTGGTGCAACATCGCCATTTTTGGCGCGAGAGATTTTTGTCCAAGAATAAAAGCTTGAAACGGATGAAAAAGATTTTCAACCGCAAGTCGAGTTAGAAGTCGGTGTACGCGGCCATTTGGCGTGCACAGGTAATTATCAAAGCCTGCATGAATCCATCGCTGAAAGTTTCGCCAACCCCATTCGGTGTAAACATGTGGCGCCCATGTAACTGTCAGTGGGTGCATACCGTATTTGTATTTCAGCATGTGGGCTGCAACGAAACTATCTTTGCCGCCCGAACCTGGCACAAGACAATCGTATGATCCATCGCTGCTTCGGTGCCGGTCGCATAGTTCTCGAAGTTCAGCGTCTCTGGCATCCCAGTCGATAAGAGATTTCTTTTCGGCGACGCGACACGCATCACAAATATTTTCAGTATCAATATGAATCGCTTGCTTAACTGAGCCAGCGGTGTGTTGAAACTCAATCGCCGAAATTGGTTTCTGATTTGAGGTCACACATCGTTGACAAAAACTAACTTTGTCGGGTAAACCATATTTTGCGGACAGCGGTGTTTTGGATGGCTCAAAATCTTGAATATTTATAGATCTTGATTTTGGAAACAAACTCACTCCCTTATTATAGTTTCGTAATCGTTAATCAGATTGTGTTCTTTATTAAATTAAAATTTGGCAGGTCAATACCTAAGTTCACAAGTTGCGAGCGTGCTGAAGCAAGTCCATCGCCCATGAAGTTAAGTAGATTCGCCGTCGCCACCGCGTCAACGCGAGGGTCATTCAACCCTTCGGCTAAATGCGAGTAATTGCCAACGCCGCCACTGATAATCACTGGGATCTCAAATAGTTCGGGAAGGCAATTAAGAAGTTCAATTTGAAATCCGTTTCCTGTGCCGTCACGGTCAATCGAGTTAATACAAATCTCTCCGATTGCCAGATCTGAACATTGTTCTAAAAAATTCGTGAGAGTTAGATCAGTCAGGTTTGACCCATTATTTGTCGCAATGTAGAAATTGCCTTCAATTTGCTTACAGTCGACAGAGGCGATTATGCATTGACGACCGAATTCTCTAGCTAGTTCGGAGATAAGTCGCTTGTTGCTGTGCAACGCGCTATTCACGACTATTTTGTCTGCGCCTGAGCGAAGTAATTTTGTTGCATCGGCAACCGAGTTGATTCCACCTCCTGCGGCAATCGGCGCAAAGCAATCATTGGTTAAAATTTTTAGAACTTCAGAAAATTTATCGCGATTTCTAGGACTGCGACTTACATCCAGAACAATTAATTCATCGATCGAAAAACCAACATTTGAAAAACCATAATTCTTTTCGAGCCAGTCAATGTCGCCAACTTTTTGAAGTCTGAAATTTCGTGAGAGCATGAACGAGCCACTGTCATAAAGGAGTGTGAAGATGAGTCTTTTCTTTGCCACGATTTATCTTTCGAGAAAATTCTTTAAAAGATGAAGCCCTATTGACTGGCTTTTCTCGGGATGAAACTGAGTACCAGATACTTGGCCTTGCTCAAAGGCCGCAACAAATTCAACTCCATGATTACATGTGGCAACGCCCTTAATAGTTGGAGTCAGACCCATGAAATATGAATGAACAAAATAAAAGCAGGACTCGCTAGGAATACTGCTGAAAAGCTTTGTGTTTGAGTCATGCTTAACTTCGCTGAACCCAACATGTGGAATCTTCAATCTAGTATTTGCATTATTAGTAAATTTCTGCACCGTGTTTGGGACCAGTCCGAGTCCTTGTGTGTTACCATCTTCTGAACTCGTCGAACCAAGCAGTTGCATACCTAAGCAAATTCCGAGAAGTTTCGTTTCCGATTGGGATAGCGATTGAAGAATGGCCTGATCAATTGAGTTTTTTCTGATTGCTTCCATTGCGCGTCGAAACGAACCAACGCCAGGAAGTATCAGGAAATTTGCTGAAGAAATTTCTTTTGCGCTTGTGGTGATGTGAGGTTCAGCACCGAGATGGCGGATTGCACTGGCAACCGACCAAAGATTGCCCATGCCGTAATCAATGACTACAACCTGTTTTTTGCTCACTATCTAATTGTAAAGGTTGGCTTCCACCGGCCATCTTTTTTTGTAAATAGAGATGTATTTGTCCAACGATCAATTACATCTTCGAACTCGCCCAAGTTCATTTTGTAGTAGTCAAGGTATGCATCAATGCTTTCTTGTGGATATAAACCGTCGTAAAGTTTTACAAGGTTTATTGCCTGATCGCGAGTCATTGCCCCGCGACGAATTTCGATGCCTGCGTCTTGCGTTGCGCGACCGAAACCAAACTTTAAGTACATCATGTAGGCGTGGAGCGAATATAGCGCTTGGTCGTTTTGTGCAAAGTTTGTGAATGTTCCTGAATTTGTATCCGTTGCTTCAATTAATCCACAGTGCTCTTTTGCAACGAGATAATTTCTGTATGGATCCCAGTTTTCAAAATATGACCAATGCGTGATCTTCAGTTCGCCATCACCGATTTCATCTTTTGAAGGAAAGCGAAAAAATGGCAGGGCTTCGTTTTCTAGTTTGGCTTCTTTGAACACGAGATCTTGGCCGCCTTCAAAGTAAATATCGCGGATATACCCAACATCGTAAAATGGTTTGTTCTTCAGGGCGGTTGAACCACCGTATTCGGTTTCCCCTTCTTCGCCATAAAAGATTAGAGAGATATTTAATTGTGCCGCAATTTTTAACGGTCCCGTTTTAATCGCCATCAGCCAACCAAAATATGGAAAACCTTTATGAATGAAACCAAATTTATTAAGCGTGCTCATCACATCACTAGCGGGACTGATTTGTATGTGGTTAAATCCACTCGCAATAAAGTTTTTGAGATTTTGGTTGCCTAAATCAAGAGCTAGCGCCGGGGTGATTGTGACCGCAAGAGGGTGCATGCCATAAACATTTTTTAATTGGTGTGCGACATAGGAACCATCTTTACCACCGCTTACTGGCACCACACAATCAAACGAACCGTCTGAAGACCGGTGCGAATCCAGAATTTGTTTGAGTTCGGTTTTTCGGTCCGACCAATCTAAATTTTTTTTCTCCTCCGACCATTGACATGCATTGCACCAACCGCGAGAATCAAATGTGATTCGCGGTCGGGTCGACATATTCAAACAATTCGTGCACCAAAAGATCTCACTCATAAGCAATTTGCCCTTGAATTACCATGCTGAAAGACCACCGTCGACGATGATATTTTGCCCCGTCACATAACTTGATGCATCTGATGCTAAATAAATTAGTGCGCCGACAAGTTCGGAGGCTTGACCCATTCTTCGCAATGGAACTCGATTTGAATATTTTTCATCAAAAATTTTATTCTGACCACTCGAGATTCCTCCGGGCGTCAAAGAGTTGACACGAATGCCACTGTTCGCCCAATAAGTTGACAGATAACTTGTTAACCCGAGCACGGCTGCCTTTGATGCGGAGTAAACGGCAGGTGTATTAATCGGTCTTCCGTTGTACTCGGAGCCCTCATAAATTCGTTGGTCTGGAGCGACAACGCCATAAATTGATGATGTCTGGATAATTGACCCGCCACCTTGGAGTTTCATTTGTTTGCCAACTGCTTGTGCAACCAAAAATAATCCGTCAATATTTACTGACATAACCTCACGCCAAGTTTGTAGAGAATAGTCTTCAAACGGTTTGAAGAATTCATCAAGACTTGAGCCCTTTGATGCGGCGTTATTAATCAATACATCAATACGACCGAGTTCGCTGACAACCGTTTTAACCATTTTTGAAACTGACTCTGGCGAAGTTATATCGCACCCAACACCACAGACTTTTCGACCAGATTTCGTGGCAATATTTGCGGCTAATGATTTTGTGGCTTGATCATCTATGTCAATCACGGCAACATCTGCGCCACTGTCTGCAAACGCTTGACAAAAGACTTGCCCTAGTAGACCAGCACCGCCAGTAACTAAAACGACTTTGCCCGACAGACTAAAAAGATCTGCTGATTCTTTAGTCGTCATGATGTGGCGCCTTTCGACATCATCCATTCAACCATTTCGAAATCAGCTTGCGAATCTATGTCTAACGAGCGTTCTCGAGGCATTAGGAACAAACGAGTACTAGGCGCGAACAGGCTTTGATTATTTAGCAGTGCATCGCGCTTCCATACATAAATTGATGCGTTCATATCAAAACACTCGGGCGAGTCTTGGCGGCGGGAGACTGATTCAGGTAGCGGTTTTGATAGGTGCACTATTCCATTGGAATCAGTTTCAACAAGATTGAAATATGGTGATCGGTGCGCTGGTGTACCGGTGATTATATTGTCGGCGCTGGTTTGTTTTAGTAGCTCCAACGCACCGATAATGTCTTCAGCAATACGAAGAGGGGCTGTTGCATCTAAGTCAACAACAATGTCGAATTTGCCAAATTCTTTCTCAGATGTTTCAACGCAGTGTCTTATCGCTGGAAGTTTTGGCGCCGTATCTGATGCCATCTGCGCTGGACGATCAACAACAAAAGTTGCTCCATGAGCTAGCGCAGTCGCGCGAATCTCTGAACTGTCACTGCTGACAGCGATTTGTGAAAATAATTTTGTTTCGATTGCTTGTTGTAACGAATAAGCGATTAGTGGTAGCCCATTTATAAGTCTCAGGTTTTTGTTCGCCACGCCTTTTGATCCTGCTCGTGCGCAAATTGTGCAAAGAACTTTCATTTCTTGATCCATTTTCGTTTTGATGATGCGATTTCGATTGCTTCAATGGTTTTCACAACATTTAATGCTTCAGCGATTGAGCAGATCGTTTTTGAGTCTTTAGCGATCATCGCTTTGTGCTCGGCTAAGTAGGTGTGATCTGAGTCGACATTAAACACCTGAGTTCTTTCATTGAATTGCGACAATCCCGAGATTAAGTCAATTTTTATCGTGCCTTTGTCACCGTTAACCGTGATCACTCGTTGTTTAATTCGGTCGAGATAATTCATCTGAATTGATAGCGCGGGACAAGTTTTCGTTTGCATCAATATAGACCAGGTGTCATCTGTTTCGATTTCAAGATTGCTGAACTTTCCACCAGATGAAGTTAGATAACTCCAGTCACCAAAAAAATATTGGGCTAGATCTAGTTCATGACTAAGGTCTCGCAATACTCCGCCACCGTTTGCGATCATTGCCGAACTTGAGTTTTGATATTTATCATTTTTGCGCCAAGTTGGCAAATATTGTCCAACATAAAAATTCGCAGATGAGATGTCTCCGAGTTGTGGCAATGTGTCGCTTAGCCATGCAATAGCAGGGTGGAATCGCAAGTTGTAGCCAACTGCCGCAAAGTCAAAATTATTTTTAGGCAACTTTTTCAAACTAGTCAGAATTGGTTTTTCGACCAATACCTTGCCAGAAAACTTTGAAGCACTTAGTTCGCGTAGGTCGTTAAAGTGCTGCGAGGTTTTGCTGGCGACGACGACATATTCAAATTTTTCGTGCTTAAGTGCATTGGAGATTTTTTCGTACTTACCAGCACCTGATCGCCTTGAAACTACGACTACTTCATGTCTCAAATCTCGCAGTATCTGCGCATGTCTTGAACCGATGGATCCAGCGCCAACTATCGCAATTTTCACTGAACTTCCCGGGGCCATTCGCGTTGTGCTCGCTCAAGCTCATCGAGTCGCCCGATGTCAACCCAATACTCATGAAGCGGAAAAGCAGTAGTTCGATGCCCATCGGCGGCAAGTTTCGTAAAATGTGTGGGCATGTCGTAGTAAGTGCCCTTTGGAATATTCGCCAGACTTTGCTCGCTGAGCACATAGATTCCGGCGTTCACTAAATGTCTTTGTGTGGGTTTTTCCTTGACATCAATAATTTGTGTGCCGTCAACTTCAACAACTCCGTACGGAACTTGATAATAATCTTCGCGAACAACCATCGTCGCAACAGCATTTTCGCGTTGATGAAAATCTAGAAGTGCGTCAACAGAAATTCGCGTCAACAAGTCACCGTTCATGACAATGATCGGGTATTTAACTTCACTTGGCAAGAGCGATAA
>CAMCUE010000003.1 GCA_945878705.1 Ferrithrix thermotolerans DSM 19514
GCAGTGGTTACATCGGTTTTACTTTCGGCACGATGTCATTAGTCATCGCCAAAACTGAGACTCTATTTACTTGGGAGTGGATCATTTTGCTTGGAGTTTTTATCGTTGATGCAACAGTGACTTTAGTTCGCAGACTAATCACGAGACAGCGCGTGTATCATGCCCATCGCTCACACGCCTATCAACACCTAGCAACTAATTCAAGCCAACATTTGAAGGTCTCTTTGGGCATTGCTGCGATTAATATTTTTTGGCTTGCACCGATTGCGTGGCTGGTTGTTGACCAACAAGTACAACCAATCATTGGAGTGGCTGTTGCTTACGCGCCACTTGTTGTAATTGCGATTCACTTCAAAGCTGGTAAACCAACTAATTAATTTTTGCGAGTTAGTTTTTGCGAGTTAGTTTTACCAGTGGTATTCGACGATCAGTCTTTACTTGGTAGTTCGCGAAATCTGGCCAAATTGCGACCATTACATCCCATATCTTCTGACGATGCGCGAGATTTTCGGCATCTTCACCATATGTCGTAGCGATACAAGTAAAAATTTCTGCACCGACCTGCAGAGTAACTTCAGGAACTGTTACGAGATTTTCATACCAGAGCGGATGCGTTGCGCTGCCACCTTTTGATGCCACGATTACATAATCGTCACCATCGCGGCCATATATCAAAGCAGTTCGACGACCAACGCCTGACCTGCGACCGAGTGTTGTCAGTAAAAGTGTCGGCACTCCACGCCAAATGTGACCTTCACTTCCGTTGCTTTCAACATAAGTTTTGATGTGCTCGGCGACAAAACCGGTGGGGCTATCGATAACTTCAGATCTTGACATACGGCTAATACTAACTACACCCCCGTGCCACACTGTGATGATGGAACTAATTATCGGATTACTAGTAATCGTCGTTTTGATTCTCGCTGTGATGGTGATGCGCCAAACCAATAAATCAACTTTGCTACCTATAAACCCACAAAATTTCGATCAGGCTGCGTTAGTTGATGCAGTGCGCACAGCCGTAGACGCACAAGTTGGTAAAGCCACGCAACAAGCACTTGAAAATGTCAACTCTCAGATTGACCGCACATATCAAGCGCGCACACAAACCTTGACAACCGAAACAAAAAGTCTTTTAGACCCGGTTGCGACACAAATGAATGAACTTCGTAATGCTGTAACTGCACTGCAATCGAACTACACGAATACAGTCGGTGTAACCCAAACGATCAGCAAGCAAATTGATTCGCTGAACCAAACAACTTCTGCGCTTCAATCAGCACTTAAATCTTCGAGCGCCCGAGGCGCATGGGGCGAACAACAATTGCGCAATGTAATGGAACTTGCTGGCATGTTGCCGTATTGCGATTTTCTTGAGCAAACAACCGTCACCAGCAACGACAAGACCCAACGTCCAGACGCGGTAATTAAATTGCCAAACGATGGATGTGTCGTGATCGACTCAAAGACTCCACTTGATGCGTATCTCAGGGCACAAGAAACATCGGACGCGACATTGCACCAACAACTACTCAATGAACACGCCAAAGCACTCGCGGGTCATGCCAAAGTATTGGCTGATAAGAAATATTTTCAACAGTTTGATCGCACGCCTGAATACACGATCATGTTTATTCCGGGTGAATCATTTTTGGCTGACGCGCTTCGCGCCGACGCAAGCTTGCTCGAAGTTGCGATGCGCAGTCGGGTCTTAATCGCTTCACCAGTAAATTTGTTGGCGCTTCTACTTGCTGTTGCTAAAGGATGGCAGGCATTTCAGATCGCTGAAAATGCCGAGAAAATAGCCGCAATCGGTCGCGAACTTTATGAGCGCGTCGACATCGTGCTCGAAAGTGTCGAAAAAACTGGGCGCGGTCTTGAATCTGCAATCAGTGCCTACAACAAGATGGTCGGCTCGATTGAAGGTCGAATGTTGTCAACACTTCGTAAATTCAAAGATGTTGGTGTGACATCTTC
Source organism: Ferrithrix thermotolerans DSM 19514 (assembly GCA_945878705.1). Taxonomy (GTDB): domain Bacteria; phylum Actinomycetota; class Acidimicrobiia; order Acidimicrobiales; family Ilumatobacteraceae; genus BACL27. The sequence continues at coordinate 1,978 of CAMCUE010000003.1, forward strand.
CGAACTCACAGAAATTTCAAATATTGAGTCGGCACCACGTCGGCTTTCGGCGCCAGAACACACTAAAGAACTAGAAAGTTGATTGGTTTGTCAATCAAATAATCGCTATCATTACCTCAATGATTTCAGCAGTTGTCTGGCACTGGTGGTTAGGGGCAGGTCTGTTGATCGCCGGCATCGGCGCAGTTTTGAGCGTCGTTGCGGGTTATATCAAGCAAGTTACCGCGCTGAAGTATCCAAACCGTCGACAACGACAAGCACAAAAATAACTCCGTTGGGCCGATGAACGCCCGAGTCACTGAAATAAAAGAGAATCAACTTGTCGTCGAATTAGTTGCCAAGTGCGACTTTCCAAAATCGGGCACAAAAGTTTCATGTGCTGTTTCTGGTGGTCAAGACAGTATGGCGCTTCTAGTGCTGGCAGTTGTTGCAGGATGCGAGGTCACTGCAATTCATGTTGACCACGCTCTAAGAACTGACTCAGAAAATGAATCTGTAGTTGTAGAAAAACTTGCGACAGAACTCGGTGCACAATTTGTTTCGCGAACAATCAAGGTTGCGCCTGGCACGAATCTCGAAGCACGCGCTCGAACTAGCCGATTTGAAGTCATGCCCCAAGATGTAATGACTGGACACACTGCAGACGACCAAGCAGAAACAGTGCTAATTAATTTATTGCGCGGTTCAGGGTTGGCTGGGCTTTCGGGCATGCAACGCAACCATCGCCACCCAATCTTGGCGCTCCGAAGAACACAAACGCATCGACTGTGCAACGAATTGAGAATTCAGACGATTGATGATCCATCAAATACTGATCCAAAGTTTCAACGCAATCGGGTTCGCCACGAACTGATTCCACTGATGGATGCAATTTCGCAACGCGATGTCGCGGCGATCCTTGATCGCCAAGCCGACATACTTCGAGACGACTCATTGTTGCTAGACGAACTCGCAAAGAGCATCGACGCTACTGACGCCAAAATGCTTGCCAACGCACCAATTGCCTTGTCTCGACGCGCTATTCGGCAATGGCTCACGGAAAATTATCCGCCAGATTCTGCGACCGTCGAGCGCGTTCTAGATGTTGCTCGGGGAATCACTCTTGCTTGCGAGATTGGCTCAAACCGTGAAGTGCGACGCAGCCAACAGCGCTTGCAAATCTTTACAAAATAATTAAAAACAAAACACAATGTTAATTTGCTGTGGTAAAGTTTGGTCTCAATGTTGGTCGTTTCTAGTTCAAGTGGCACATCTTTGAAAAAGGTTTACTGATGCCACCAAAACTTCGCGGAAAATGGGCTCTCGGAATTGAGCCTCGTCATTTAACTTGGATCATTAAAGACAAACTGGCGGTCTGCGAGCGACCTGGTGGCTTCGGCACAAACCATCGACGCGTGCGTCGCCAAGAAGAAATTATTTGGCTCAGAGAAAACGATTTTGGATCTGTTATCTCAATTAGTGCGGCACCACATAATTTGCATAGTTACGAAGAGCTCCAGATGCCATATAAGCATCGTCCAATGCCAAGCTCAGATGATTTGGATCAGTGGCTAAAGGCTCTGTACACAGAGTTTTCTCAAAATCTTCAACGCGGAACGAAAATCATTATCCATGCCGAAGAAGTAAGTGAGCGTCTGCATGGACTTATGGGGGGCTACATCAGGTGGTCTGGATTAGTAGATGACGCTTCGCAAGCGATAATTCTCACAGAGCGAATTGCTGGTCGACAACTTGATCCAGATTCTCGCGAACTTATTTTGCGCGTTCACGAATTGCGCTGAACTTAACTTCTCTACAATTTTTTAAACGCGACTTAACGAATAACTGACTCCAAAAGAATCCGTGGTGCGGTGCGTAGCGCTGTGGTTGCGCTTGATGCTGGCAACTTGTTGCATTCAACTTCGGCAATTGCGACATAATCCAGAGCAGTCTCAATTGCGCTGGCAATACCAGAATTAGAACGAACTATTTGTAGCGCTTTATCACGTTCATTACCAACAAATGGTCGACCAAGTAGATCGCGCAACTCAATTGCATCTGTCGAATCTGAAGAAAGTGTCAATAAAACTGGAAGCGTGTACACGCCCTCTTCCATGTCATGACCAGCGCGTTTGCCAAGTTCGTCATCAGTAGCGATCACATCCAAGATGTCATCAACAATCTGAAATACCATGCCGTAGGCCGTGCCGTAAATAGTTAGAGCGTCAATAAGCTTGCGGTCCTGGCCGGCAACAATTGCGCCAATTCGGGCAGCAGTCGCAAACAACGAAGCAGTTTTTCCTTCAATGCTGACTAGATACGACGGAATCGATCGCGACACATTGTAAGTCGCGCGAAGTTCTTCAATCTGTCCTTCGCATAATTTGCCAATTGTTTGGGCCAATAAAGTTACAACTTCTGTTCCTAATGCCGCTGAAACCTCAGATGCTTTAGCCAACATAAAGTCACCCGCAAGAATTGCTTGCAGATTTCCCCATCGTGCATTCACGGTGTCAACACCGCGACGCGTCATCGATTCATCCATTACATCATCGTGATACAACGAACCAAGATGAACAAGTTCGCAGGCGATTGAACCTTGGATGACTTCATCACTGACTGCAGATTCACTACCGACTTGTGCGGCCGCAATCGACAGCACCGGGCGCAATCTCTTTCCACCAGCAATAATCAGATGCGACGCGAGTTCATTTAAGTGAGAATCTTTTGTCTCAACTGCAGTTCGCAAAGCACGATCAACGCGTTCACGATCCGTTGCCATAAACGGCAACGACAATAACGGCGAGACGGCGCTCATATCCACAGGCTACGCAACTTGGCTTGTGAAACTGCGAACTAAGCGCCGTGCGTCACATTTCAAATTCGGTGATTAAAACATGGCTGTCGTAAACCCCCGCACTCTCACCGATACACTTTAAGCAACCTCAAGTGACTCACAAGGCGGTCAAAGTTGTTCGAACGTTTTACGGATAGGGCCCGCAGGGTCGTGGTACTCGCTCAAGAAGAAGCCCGCCTGCTCAACCACTCTTACATTGGCACAGAGCACATTTTGCTCGGCCTGATTCACGAAGGTGAAGGCGTCGCAGCCAAGGCACTTGAAGCACTCGGAATCTCTCTTGAAGCAGTTCGCGCACAGGTCGAAGAAATCATTGGTCAAGGCGGATCATCACCCTCTGGTCATATTCCGTTTACGCCAAGAGCCAAGAAAGTTCTCGAACTATCACTGCGCGAAGCGTTGCAACTCGGACACAACTACATCGGCACAGAGCACATTTTGCTTGGCCTGATTCGTGAAGGCGAAGGTGTTGCGGCACAGGTTCTCGTCAAACTAGGCGCCGACCTTGGTCGCGTTCGCCAACAAGTGATTCAGTTACTCAGCGGATATCAAGGTCCTGGCGGCAAGGCAGAAGGCGAAGCAACTAGCACGAAAGACACACCGCAAGAAAAGGGTGGCAGTCAGATTCTTGATCAGTTCGGTCGCAACCTGACGCAACTTGCGCGTGACAAAAAGCTTGATCCTGTTATCGGTCGTCAAAAGGAGATGGAGCGCGTAATGCAGATCCTCTCTCGTCGAACCAAAAATAATCCTGTGTTAATAGGTGAGCCAGGTGTCGGCAAAACTGCAATCGTTGAGGGTCTCGCCCAAAAAATCGTCGCCAACGAAGTTCCTGAGACACTAACCAATAAGCAGTTGTACACACTTGACCTCGGCGCTCTCGTTGCCGGCAGTCGTTACCGCGGAGATTTTGAAGAGCGTCTCAAAAAGGTTTTGAAAGAAATCAAGACACGTGGTGACATTATTTTGTTCATCGACGAGATTCACACACTCGTTGGCGCAGGTGCTGCCGAAGGCGCAATTGACGCTGCATCAATCCTTAAACCAATGCTTGCTCGTGGCGAACTTCAAACAATTGGCGCAACAACGCTTGACGAATTTCGCAAACATTTCGAGAAAGATGCCGCACTTGAACGACGCTTTCAACCAGTCAAAGTTGAGGAGCCATCGGTTGCGCACACAATCGAAATCTTGAAAGGTATCCGCGACAAATACGAAACGCATCACCGCGTCACGATCACCGACCAGGCACTCGTATCGGCAGCCAACCTCGCAGACCGTTACATCTCTGATCGCTTCTTGCCAGACAAGGCAATCGATTTAATTGATGAAGCTGGAAGTCGTTTGCGAATCAAGCGCATGACCACGCCACCAGACCTCAAAGAAATTGAAAATAAAATCAATGATGTTCAAGAGGCCAAGAAAAAAGCCGTAGAAGAACAACGCTTTGAAGAAGCGGGTCGTTTGCGCGATCAAGAGCGCACGCTGCTAGAAGAGCGGTCACAAAAAGAAGTTGATGTTAAGGCTCAAGGCATTGATCTTTTTGACGAAGTTAGCGAAGAGTCAATCGCTGAAGTGTTGAGTATGTGGACAGGTATTCCAGTGTTCAAACTCACTGAAGAAGAGACCGCCAAATTGCTAAACATGGAAGGCGAACTTCACAAGCGAATCATCGGCCAAGAAAACGCAATCAAGGCAGTCAGCCAAAGTATCCGTCGTACTCGTGCGGGGCTCAAAGACCCGAAACGGCCAAGTGGTTCGTTTATTTTCCTTGGACCAACCGGAGTTGGTAAAACTGAACTCGCAAAAACTCTCGCTGAATTTTTGTTCGGAGACGAAGATGCACTGATCGCTCTCGACATGAGCGAATACATGGAGAAACACACGGTCAGTCGCCTTGTTGGTTCACCCCCTGGGTACGTCGGATACGAAGAAGGCGGTCAACTCACGGAGGCTGTTCGTCGCAAGCCGTTCTCAGTTGTGTTGTTTGACGAGATTGAAAAAGCACACCCAGATGTGTTCAATACGCTGTTGCAAATTCTTGAAGAGGGTCGTTTGACTGATGCACAAGGTCGTAGCACCGACTTCAGAAACACTGTCTTGATTATGACATCTAACTTAGGCACGCAAGACTTGCGCAAAGCAAATGTTGGTTTCGGCAAAAATGATGAGGCTCTTTCATATGCTCGAATGCAAGAAAAAGTCAACGAGGCACTCAAAGTTCAGTTCAAGCCTGAGTTTCTTAATCGCATCGACGAAGTAATCGTGTTCCACGAACTTGCGATGGCTGAAGTTGTTCAGATGGTTGACTTGATGAGCAAGCGCCTGATCGGTCAACTTGAAGGTCTCGGTCTTGGTCTTGAACTGACTGAAGTCGCAAAATCACTGCTCGCTAAGCGCGGGTACGACCCTCAACTTGGTGCGCGTCCACTTCGTCGTGCGCTGCAACGATTCATCGAAGACCCACTCTCCGAGAAGTTACTTCTCAAAGAGTTTCACGCAGGTGAGATCATCGTGATCGGCGTTGAAGACGACCCAGACAAAAAAGACGAGCAGCGATTTACATTCAAGGCCGTTGAAGGTTTCGTGTCGCCGACCGCAGTGGTTCTCGCTGGTGCGAGCGATACAACTCCAACTACACCTGAGTGAGCAGTAGCGTGCCGCGCGCGCGTCATCGACTCGCTTTTTTACGAGTCTCACTAATTGTTCTCGGGTTAACGATGCTCACCGCATGTCGTGTTGACACGGTGGTGACCCTAGATATTTTCCCAAATGGTGCAGGAACACTGACTGTGAACTTGACCGCCGATAAACAAGTCATTGACCAAACCCCAAAATTGGCCACTGATTTTCGATTCGATGATGCGAAATCTGCCGGCTGGGTCGTGGCTGGACCAAATGTGTTGGTCGATGGCGGTTTACAAGTTTCAATAAGTCACGCTTTTAGTAACGCATCTCAAGCAACAACTTTGCTCGCGCAACTCTCGGGTGCCAACGGGCCGTTTAAGCAACTGACTTTAACTCGCATCGGAAAAGACACTGATTCAACTTTCAAACTAGACGGGGCGTTACAGGTTGATGGTGGCCTTGCGGCATTCTCAGATGCCGATTTACTGCAAACAATCGGCGCTGAACCATTCGCTCAAAATTTAGAATTAAATGATTTAAATTTGGCTGGTGTTTCAAGCATCAACTTTGTTGTTAATCTTCCAGGCAAAATAGAACAAACAACGGGCACGGCAACGAAAAGCACGATTACTTGGCAAGTGCCGCTGGATGGAAATGCGCAACTTGTCACGACAACTTCTCGTAACACTGCGATAACCGCGATTGTCGCCAAATATGCATCCGTGATACTCAAGTTTGTTCTTGTATTTTGGCTGATCGGTATGACAATGATCATCTCGAGAGTTGTGGCTAAACGCAAAGACGATCCCCGTACACCGAGCGAATAATGTCTAGTGCGAGATGGTGAAACTTCGCACTGTATATAGATGCACCGACTGTGGTGTTGCATTGCCAAAGTGGGCTGGTCGCTGTGGTTCTTGCGGCGCATGGAACAGCCTCGTTGAAGATGTTGAAGGTGACGAAGAATTAATATCTATCGCAACTGGCATGGCTCTTGTGCCCCCTGGTGAGCCAAAACCGATCAATGCACTTGACGCAATAATTTCTGAGCCGCAAACAACTGGCGTTGAAGAGTTGGACCGTGTACTCGGTGGTGGGCTTGTGCCAGGCTCTGTGACTTTACTCGGCGGTGAGCCTGGCATCGGCAAATCAACTTTGCTGCTGCAATTGCTTGCAGCCTGGTCTGGCAGAACTCTTTATGTCACCGCCGAGGAAAGTGCCCAGCAAGTGCACATGCGTGCCGAACGACTCAATGCAGTCAAACCAGACCTATGGCTTGTTGCAGAGATGTCTCTGACGAACATTATTAATTGCATCAACCAAGTTGAACCACAACTTGTAGTCATAGACAGCATTCAAGCAATCGCTGATCCACTGTTGAATTCTGCGCCTGGTTCTGTTGCGCAAGTTCGAGGCTGTGCGCATCGCCTCGTACAAGAAGCCAAGGCTCGTGATCTACCGATTGTTTTGGTTGGGCATGTCACTAAAGACGGTGGTCTTGCTGGGCCGCGAGTGCTCGAACATGTTGTTGACACTGTGCTGTCATTCGAAGGAGAACGGCACCACGCCTTGCGTTTATTGCGCGCAGTAAAACATCGGTTCGGCTCAACTAACGAACTTGGCTTATTTGAGATGACCGAGTTGGGGTTACGCAGTGTGCCAGACGCCAGCAAATTATTTCTTGCCGACCGCCGAGCAGGTGTACCTGGTTCAATTGTCGTGCCGGCACTTGAAGGGCATCGACCGTTATTGGTTGAAGTACAAGCACTAACGAATCTTTCACCGTCGCATGTTTCTCCGCGACGATCAGCGCAAGGCGTTGACTCAGGACGCTTAGCAATGTTGCTCGCAGTTCTTGAGCGTCGTGCTGGTGTCAATCTTTCGCAACATGAAGTGTTCGCATCAGTTGTCGGCGGTGTCAAACTCGGTGAACCGGGTGCAGATCTTGGTTTGTGTCTGGCTCTTGTTTCGGCTTCTACAGATCGGCCACTGGCAGAAAATTTAGTTGCGTGCGGCGAAGTTGGTTTAGCAGGAGAGTTGCGCCAAGCCAGCAATACCGCTCGCCGTTTAGCCGAAGCTGCACGACTCGGTTTCACACGCGCGATTATTCCTGCTAGCAGTGCAGTAGATCTAAATATTTCTGGCATCAAACTTGAACCAGCACACACAGTTGCGCAGGCTCTAGCCCTTGCAGGATTGTCAATCAACTAGCGTTTAATCAGTGAAATCCGTTTTAATTATTCCAACTTTTAACGAAGCCGCAAACATTGAACGGTTTTTAACCCAAGTTCGCACCGATGCACCGAACACAGAAATTTTGGTCGTCGACGACAACAGCCCTGATGGCACAGCAAAGATTGCCGAGTCAGTTGCGCAGCGGCTTGGCTCGATCAAAGTGATTAATCGCACCAGTCGGCGCGGCTATGCGCCGGCTAGCCGCGATGCAATGCTTGCAGCAATCGAAAGCGGATACGAAGTGATTGCCACGATGGACGCTGATTTTTCTCACGACCCAAAAGTTCTCACAAAACTAATTTCATTAGTCAATTCAGACACGGCTCTTGTTATCGGCTCAAGATATGTGCCAGGTGGCGGAGTTACAAATTGGCCACTGTTTCGTCGGTTGCTTTCAAAATGGGGCAATTTATACACGGCGTTTTGTCTACGCCTTAAAATAAAAGACTGCACTTCAGGGTTTCGTGCATATTCGGCAACCAGCCTTAAAAATATTGATCTAGATGGATTAAAAGCCGATGGTTACGCTTTTCTTTCCGAAATGGCATTTGTGATCTCGCGCAAGAAACTCGGCTCAATAGTTGAATCGCCAATTGTGTATGTCGACCGAGCATTCGGTGAGTCAAAGATGAACACCCGCATCATGCGCGAGTCAATGGTGCTGGTGACTCGCTGGGGTTTCGCACTACGCACCGGTATCGGACGTAAGCACTTACCGCGCTAGCGAAACTGGCAGACCACTATTTAATTGATTGTATAAATTCAAAAGTTTTGGCGACGGCTGACTATTTGCCCACGAGTCTGACTTAACGGCGCGCTCATACGAGTGCCATTCACCGCGCACCCCAGCGAAATCGCCGCGAAGGGCATGAGCCCGCATTCGCAATGCAATCAGTTCTTCGTGCGCTCCAAGAACTTTTAAACCCTTGGATGTTGCCCAAAATACACCCTCAATTTCACCGCGTTGAAGATCCAGTTCTCCAGCCATTGCTGACGCAGTAATTACATTCAGCACTAGCTGCGAAGTTATTCCTTCAGCATCAGGCCACAGATATCCAGTGCCAGAGAATGGTAAATCACGAACAAGTTCAAGTCCACGATGCAATTCTGCGATCGCCTGGTTTGGCTCAAGTTCGTGGGCCCTAGTAATACAAGATTCAAGAATTTCACCATCGCTAATTATTGAGATGTGAAAAGGCAATTGATCATTGAAAGTTCTTGGGAGCCATTCTTCAGTATTTGAAATTAAATGAGTTTGGTTAAGCATTCGCCGCGCATCTGAAACTATATTTGTGAAAGTCGCATCGGCAACGTTGACATCCCATAAAGCGGTGCGTGCTGCACTTCGTGTTGGGCGAGATCGATGACTTGTCAGCCAGGCTAATAATTCTTTAGTTTTCGACTTCTCGAACTCAATGACTGTGCCATCGTTGAGTTGAACATCAACTGGCCCAAGAGTACGAACCAACACATTCCATTTCTCGCAATTGCGATGTAAATTTTCAGAATTCAAATCTCGCGTATTTGCAATATTTGCGAAATTCATTAAATTCGTGTCAAGTTGCAGCGACCGATCAACATCAATGAGTAGCTCATTTATTGCATGCGCTTCGTTGCTCAACAATCCGAATGGAGTCATCATAATATTGCTCGGCATTAACCGCCATTGGCACTGATTTGCTTGCAACACAAAAGTTGCACAAGATATTGATGAAGTGCTGATAACAGCGCAGTTATTAGCTAAGAGCTGATCAACTTCTAGTTGGCTAATTTGCGAAGCGGTAAAGACGACGCAATGCTCTCTAACGCTCGCAGTGATCTCAGAAACTTCCTGAACATTTGAAACTACTGCAACTTGTGGAAACAACAGACTTGAGGTGTCGACTTTGTCACGATCTTTTATCAAAAAAATTGGTTTGACTTTATTTCCAGTAGAAAACAGAGTTGCTGCTACCAAGGCATCAACGACCGCAATTGTCTGAGTCGCGTCCTCTTTCAAAATATTAATAATTGATCTCTGCCCAATATCGATAAACACCATCTTCGAATCACAGATTCCAAATGGGATAAAAATTGGATTCTGCGAATTGGCATCTAGATAAATATTTTCGGTTTGTGATGATTTGACTTCAAGTGTTGCTCTTAATGCAACCTCGGTTCTAACTGCTGTTGCTGAGGGGTGATTAAGGCGTGAGTTTGTTTGCAATTGACGAAGTCGGTTACCGCGTTGCTTGCCAATCTCAAAAATTAAGCCGGCTACGACAACAGAGCAAGATAGGACAGGGATTAAATCTTGACTTGGATTGGTTTTATTCTGGGTTTCTGAGTCAGCAAGAATTTCAACGCTTGCTGCCTTTGCGACTTGGCCACGAGCGATAAATACGATGCTCAACAGGCTTGCAATAGCGATGAATAACCAACTGCGTGGGGTGAACTTACTACGGTGTGAAAAATGAAAGATCAAATATCTAATTAGGTCAACCAGTGCGTGAGCAATTATCCACAAAAAAGCCGCACACATAATAAAGACTAAAATTGCGATAACGATCTGTTGTTGTGACATGCCGAAAGGAAAATTAATCACTTTAATTCGACCAATCTTTATTCACTGCGCGGCTCAACTCGTCGGGTAACCGAAATTAAATGATCCCTAGCGCCAAATAATCGCAGCAACGACATCTCAACAGTTTGTGAAACGGTAACCGTTACGGACTCTGCATTTACCGCAACTTCTCCAATCAACTTATTGTCGCTTAAATACTGCACTGCTGACTGTCGTGCTGCCTGCCGATCAATTTTCGGCGACCCGGTGCGCAATGAAACCAATTCTTGTGCTGCGAAGCGTGCAGCATTTTCGGCATGATCGGCGAGAGTCAGTCGCGCAGCAATTAATCGCCCACCGTCAACACTTAATCCAGCACAAACAATGAAAGTCATCAGCAAACCAACTACGAATGCTGTTACTACACCCTCTTCGTGAATTTGAGATTTCATCAGTCAACTCGCCATCTGTCTATGACTTCGCTTGATGACGCACTAACGATTCGAGGTCGGACTCCAAGAATTGACAGATCATTATTTTTAATAGTGCAGTCAACTTTTACCAAAACTGCAGAGTCCTTACCTTGACTGATCAGCGACGAATTAACAACTATTTCTGTGCACGAAGTTCCACTGTTTTGCAATGCCCTCTCAGCAATTTGCTTTGCTGTTGACTGAATTCGTGATTTACCGCCCTTAGATGCGGCCCGTGCCGCCTGATCAGCAGCATGTCGAACTTGGATCACAGCTTCTGATGCGCGACCAGCATAAATACCAAATAGCACGAGCATCATTAGCAACGGTGTGAGAATCACCAGTTCAACAGTGACTGACCCGCGTTCAGAAATCATCGATCTATTTCAGAGACGAACTCTTCTAATGGCTCTTCACCGCGCCGCTCAACTGACGCTGGAAAGAAAAGTGACACATTTGGCACCGAAACTCTCACTCGCATTGCGACAAATCCATTGCTTACTTCGAGTGTCGGGGTTCCGATTAGCTGTGCGCCAAGTTCAGCAGCAGTGCGCGTTGCCGAATCAATTGCCGAAACTGCGTCACCATTTGTCGACGCAGCAACTGCTGCACCTTTGGCTGCTGACAGAGTTGCAATATGTGCCGAATGCATAAATAGCATCGATTGAACTGCAATGAGTAACAGCATCAGCACAATTGGCACGGCAATCACAACCTGTACAACTGTGTCGCCAGAATCGAATCTGCTGATTGCTGTTTTCATTGTCAGTCCTGCAAGTCGCTGGTTGCTGAATTAACTAACCGAGGTTCAGTGAATTTGCTTTATTAGTTACCCGACTGGTAATCGTCGCGCCAACAGCTATGGCAAGAGCAATTAATGCAGCGGCCATCACAACCGTAGTTGCACTAACTTCGCCTCTTTCGCTGTCGGTTTGCGCCGAGGCAGTAAATCGAATCCAGTAATACTGCCAAATGCTTTTCATTGACGTCATAATTTCCTCCGTTTGTAGTTTGTTAATAGCTTGGTTTTAATTTTTCTTATCTTGTCTTCTCTTGTCTTTCATTTTCTGATTATCTGTGTGAATTAATTAATGACTTGGCTAACTAAAAACTTCCTAGAACTAAGTGCACCGCTGGATACCCGATCAGCGCGATAAAGGCAATAAATAACAACACCATTGGAAGTCCCATCCGCTCAGTTGCGGCCTGAGCTTGAGCCTCTATCTCTCCCATCTGACGATTACGCAACGAATCAGCTCGAGCCGAAAGTGAGAGTCGAATTCGCGCGCCGTGTTCTCCCGCTAACTGAACGCTTCCAGCTACTTCTGCGAGTTCTGGAATGTTGTAAAGATCACCAAGATTTGCAAGTTCAACCCATGGCGACCGACGGGCGCTTCGGGCTCTTGTTAATGCATCGCGGATCTCGGAGAACGACCATCCGTCACCGGCGTCAGCGGCAGCAATTAATGCTGTTTCGGTTCCAGCACCACCAGCTAAAAGAACATTGGTCAAATCTAAATAGCTTGAAAATGCGTGGAGGAAATCTTGTCGCCGACGCGTTGCTTGAACTCGCACACGACTATCTGGAAGCAGAAAACCCAGTACTCCCGCCCCAACCAAAATAATCAGGGCGATAAGTTTTGAAATATTGACCCCAGTTAAATAAAAGAAAATATCAATACCGAGACCCGATATAACCCCAATGAAAAGTGAACTAAGTTTTCTGATCACCATCTCAGACGCTTGATGACCAACAATTGCCAAATCAGCTCGATGACGAACTTGCGACCTCTGCACCAACCACACCATTGCATTGCGAATTTGTTCACGCGCCGTCTCGGCTCTGCTTGATAACACCCCGGGACGGAGAATAAAAAAAGCTCCAGCACCACAAATAACGCCAGATACGGCCAGTGCGATCATTGGGCAACTGCTTCTCGTCGACGAATAAATCTTTGCGGCGTTGAAATTCTCGAAAATTGATCAAGCATGATCAGAGCAACTCCAAACACAATGAAAATGAAACTCAACATCACTTGGCCTTCAAGTGATGAATAGACACTTAGATAGTCGCGATTAAATATCACAAGCATCGCAACAAAGCCGGTGACAACCGATGAAATGATTCGCACAGAACTTCGAGTTCGCGCCCGTCCAACCCATATTCTTGTTCTCATTCGGCCTTCTTCGCGGGCGCACTGTGCCAGGTGCCCAAGTAGTTGTGCGAGATCACGAGCTTGATATTTTGTCGCGGTGATTAATGCTGCAGATACAAAATCTGCGATTGGGTGGTCGACATCGTCAGCGAATCGGCGCAAACCATCGCCAAGTTTGCCGTATTGAATTTGGGCACTAAGACGACGAACAGCACTTGAAATTGCAGCAGGGGCATGATTTGAAGTTGCAACAATCGCCTGCTCTAAACCATGAGCGCCTGCAAGCGTGTCGCGAAGTTGTTCTGTCCAGGTTGCGATTGCATCGGCTAACCCGCGTTCGTCGCGACGGAGTCTTTGCTTCGACTTAAGCGCAGGTACTGCGACGAACACCAGACTTAGAACAACTGCAACGAGTAGCCAACGAGTAATAAAAAAGATCAACACTCCAACGGCTGGTGCGACGAGCACATTTATTGACCGACTGAAGTTGACCTGAAGATCTGGGTTTTTATTTCTGAATTTAACTTGATTGCCACGGATGGCGAGAAAAATAATAAATGCTCCAAGGCCAGTTACGACTCCACAAAGCAAGATGACTAATAAAGTAATCATTGACTAGACCGGTCGTGGTTGTAATTGCTGTCGAAATTACCATCATCGCTGCCGTCATAGTTGAAACTTGAAAGTAATTCGCGAGTTGACTCGCGTAGAGGAAATGCTTGAACCAGTTCGCCACGAGAATTTGACGTAAAAATTTCATTTGAAATAATGTTGGCGCCTTCACTGTCGACAACTTCACGAACCGACGCAACACGACGCTCACTGCCGGAGCTACTGATGTAAATAACGAAATGTAATGCGCTAGCAAGCAACAGGTTTACAGTGTCAATCGGCAAACCTGTTGAAGCCATTGATACATATGCAGCAAGCTTCGGAAATACTGACCGAGTTGAGTCTGCGTGCATCGTGCACATGGAGCCGTTGTTTCCTTGACTCATTGCCATCAGCATCGGGAAGGCTTCTGCCCCGCGAACCTCACCGACGATGACGCGGTCAGGATCCATCCGTAATGCCATTCGCGTCAGATCAGCGAGAGTTACTTCGCCTTGACCTTCAACATTTGCTGGGCGTGATTGCAACGAATCATGGTCAGGATGAAGATGCTCAAAATGATCTAGACCTAGTTCGTAGGCATCTTCAATTGTTACAAGACGCTCAGTAATTGGCACTTCATTGATAAGTGCGCGCAGCAAAGTCGTTTTTCCAGAACCAGTGCCTCCTGCAATCACGATGTTACGACGGGCTTGCACTGCAGCAGTAAGAAAATTCTGCAAGTCAACAGTAAGCATTCCGCGAATGCGTAACTCATTGAGACTTGAAATTTCAAAACGATGTCGCCGGATGACAAGGCTCGGGCGAAGCGAGACCTCCATTGTCGCAAATAAGCGCGACCCATCAGGTAGTTGCATATTTAGTTCGGGTGTACCAGCATCAAATCGTCGTTCTTGACGCGAAAGTCGGGTGGCGGCGCGACGAATAAGTTCTATTAACTCGTCATCATTCTCAACAATTGGTTCACGCATTTCTCGGACACCGTTCCGCAGTTTCACCCAAACGGGGGCATTACCACGAACATGGATATCACTAATTTCGTCGTCTTCAAGTAACGGTTGAAGACGTCCAAGTCCTAGCACTTGGGCGATTGCAGCAGAAGTTATTTCGGCCTCGTCGACGACAGTTAACACAGCGCGACCTTCTGAACGCCGAGTTGCAGAAAGTCGCAATAATTCGGCGTGCAAAGCAGTCCGAGCGAAATTATGCTCTTCATCATTAGTTGGATCGGCAGTGTTGCGTGCCCGTCTATCTAGGCGCTCTTCAGCAAGAACATCACCGAGCCGCGAAGCCAACGCGTTGACCAACTGTCGATCAATTAAAGATTTTCGTGGAAACTCAAGCACAGTCATTAAGGACCACCTACAACAGTGGTGGTTATGATTTGCGAGCCAGTATTGGCAACACGAACAAGATATATTTCACCGGCACGAGCAATCGCCATCGAGAGATCTAGCGAACTGCGAAATGTGATTAACGCAACCTCGTTATTGTCAGTGACTTTTGTAATCGAATAGATAGTCACGACATCAGCAAACATTGATGGCTCGTGCGACTCACTGATTGCTAAATCTGGCACGGTCACCACTCGAACGCTGTCACCAACGGCGAGGTCTACCGGAAACTTACCAATCTCAATAGCCGAACTTGCCAAAGCTTCGTCAACTCCGAGTTCAACAGTTGGACTGAACATTGCACTAGTAAGTGGTGCCGAGGCATTTAAATCAATCAGCATCGTCTGACCGATTAGTGACTTCGCATTTTCGGCAGTTACGAACGAACTCGCAATCGAAGACGGCACCTCTAACGCGATCAGATCTTGCGCGGTGATCTGCATACCCCGTTCAAGATTGTGAGAACTACCAACTACAACAACTAGTGAGTCTCCCGAGCGGGACAAAAGAATTGCTCCGACCGCACCACCGCACATCAGCACTAACCCAATTGCAAGTTCGGGAATTCGCCAATGGCGTCTTATCGTCTTCTTCTGGGCTGATGACTCATCTCGATCTTGAATTGCACGAGCACGCGTTCTTGTGAGGTTTTCGATAACAGCGTGCTCTGCCATTGGTAAGCCTTTCGAAGTTCTAAAAACGATCGGAAATTCTAAAGATTGTGTGTACCTGAAGTCAGTCAAACGGAGTTTGAAATCTGAAGCCAAACTGAGCTCAAACTTTTTATAACTTTTTAGAATTATATTCAGTGAGTTGTAATTACAACATTGAAATAACAGTGACGTTATGTATTACCGATGACTTGGGATCATCTGGTTATAGTTATGGCGAATAAAAATAATTGGAGTAAATAGATGTCCAAGAATTATCAGCAGATTGAGTTCGTTTCTGAGGGCGCTGGCTTGCGAGGGCGGCTATATCGGCCGACAGGTGTTGCTGGAGACTTGACTACCGATTTACCGGTGTTAATCATGGCGCACGGGTTTTCGGTGTTGGCGGCGTATTTAGACGACTATGCGACCGACTTTGCACAAGCGGGTTTTGCCGTTTTGCTGTTTGACCACCGTAATTTTGGTGAAAGTGACGGCACACCACGATATGGATTTGACAATTTATTGCAGATTCGCGGCTATCGCGATGCAATAAGTTTTGTTTCAACACAACGCGGCATAGATAAACAAAGGATTGCCGTGTTTGGCGAAAGTGCATCTTCGCTCGGAGTGCAATTTATTGCTGTGTTCGATAATCGTGTACGAGCAGTGATTGCATTCACACCCGTCTGCGGTAATAACGATACAAAATTCGATACAACAAACGAAAAATTCGACTGGCTTAGAGAGAACTGGTCGGATCTGGATTTGTCAACCGTGTCCGCCCGTGAATTGGCGGTGCGATTCTGCAGACTGCATGAAGGTGAAGGGCCAGTAATCGTTGAAGGTGGTGCAGCAGTTAGTTATGTGACGTGG
>CAMCUE010000004.1 GCA_945878705.1 Ferrithrix thermotolerans DSM 19514
GTTGAATATGACCCAACGATCAGACGGCTCTTGGTTTAATTATTTTCATAGCGATGGCAAAGTCGAAGAGACAAAACTTGACAGCAATGTTTGCGCATACATCGGAACTGGTCTTTGGCACCACTGGTTATGCACTAGAGATGAAACAACACTCAGTGAGTTTTGGCCAATGCTTGAGAACGCGATGTCGTGGGTTCTCAATATGCAACGAAGTGATGGCACGATTTTGTGGGCCAGAGAAGAAAACGATAATCCTTGGGATTATGCGTTGTTGACTGGGTGTTCATCAATTCGCCATGCATTGATTTCTGCGACCAATGTTGCTGATGTACTCGGCAAACCAAAACCTAAATGGCGCGAGACTGCCGAACAAATTGATCGCGTAATTCAAAATCAGCCAAACGCATTTGAACCAAAAGATAGATGGGCGATGGACTGGTACTACCCGGTTCTGACTGGTGCGCTAACTGGAGACGCCGCGAAATCACGCCTCAACAGTCAGTGGGATTTATTCGTCATGCCAGACCTCGGTGTCAGATGCGTCAGCGACGAACCGTGGGTTACTGCCTCAGAAACTGCCGAATGCTCTCTTGCGTTTTCTGCAATCGGCGATGTCGAAACTGCGCAATATTTATTGAATACGACGATTCAACACCGAACTACTGACGGATCATATTTAACGGGCTTGGTGTATCCGAACAAAGTTATTTTTCCGGCCGAAGAACGTTCGGCCTACACAGGAGCCGCAGTAATTCTGGCAGCGGACTCATTGCTTGGCATCTCACCTGCTTCTGAGATTTTCAAATACGAAGAAACAAAAAATAATTAGTCTTTAAAGTTTGGTTTTTTAATTCGTTGCAGAATTCTTAACGAACCCGTAGCCGACAACTCAATAAATTCGCCAGAATCAATCGCGGCACTGTAAATATATGTAAATGGTGCTTGACCCCCGTCTTTTGGATCAGCGAAAACATCGTGAACTGCTAGAAATCCATTCAATGCAACTTTTGGTGCCCATCCAAAATAATCCTCTTGTGCTGGTTGATCGCCATGACCACCATCAATAAAACACATTGATACTTTTTTTGACCATTGCGAACTGATCGTCTTTGAATCACCAACAACAGGAACTACAACATCTGTGAGTCCTGATCTGCGCAAAGTCTCGAGCAACTTGGGCAAAGTGTTGAGCCTGCCCGTCGCAGAATCAATTAGCGATTCATCGAACCATTCCCACCCTTGCTGATTCTCCTCACTACCAAAGTGGTGGTCAACCGCAAACACAGTCGTACGATATTTTTTGGCGGCTGCACCAAGCCAAACGGTAGAACGACCGCAATATGTTCCAACCTCAACGATTGGTAACTGTGGCAGTGTCTTACAAACCACACAGGCTGCTAGGTAGAGCGCATCACCTTCGTTGGGTGGCATGAAACCCTTTGTTATCAGTGCCTCGGCGCGTAAAACTTTATCCATGAGTATTTTGATTACGAATTAAGCAATCTGCTGAATTCTTGCTGCCACTGGTTCTTCCAGTCTGGCGAAAAATTTGCAAACTTTTCAGCAAAATTTGTTCGTGCTAATTGAACTTCAGTTGAGAGCCACCACTTTGCGACATCAGCGTCAATCTTGTTTACAAGCGTCGCTGCACTACTACCAGAAGTGTGCAAGATACCAACTCGCGCAAGTTCGTCAATCAGCGATTTAGCATCTGGTCTGAACTTGTATGCCTCAGGATCGTAGAAACAAACCGTGGGAATATTCATTCCAATCGTTTCTAACCAAGATGTACCGAGGTAACTGTGCACCACGATTCGACTTCCAAAATATTGTTCGAAAATATCTTCTGAGTTTCCGAAGTTGGCATCAGGACGCGCAGCAAGAATTGCTTCGCGTTGTGCCGTGCCATAGTCGCCGGGAAATAAGCGAATTTTTAACTTAGTCTTACTATTTCGTAACTTTACAAATTCAGCCACCTGGTCATACATCGTCTGCAAAGTGCCACTTAATGGAAAGTATTGCAATCGATAAATCTGCTGGGGTTGGTCAAAACAAATTAATGAATCTTTCGACTTGCTTCGACTTCTTTGCCTCGGTATTACCGGCGAAAGAATACGCGTATTTTTGTCGCCACGACTCCATCCCCATGTGTAATAGGTGTCAGAGACTCGGCGTTCAAATTGTTCTGCAACATGAAGCTCGTCGAGGCCATACCAACCGCCGTGTTGGTGATACGACAATTGTGTTCCAAGTTCGCACCACTCAGCCGCCAAAATCTTGAACTCAAGATGGGTCCACAAAGACTGCGAAGAATATATATGTGCAGGGCGATTCGGTCGGGCTAAAAAAATCTTCGCACGAATTGCGCTGAACCCTTCCACAAGTGCCGCCGGTAAAAATACCCCGAGAAGTGCGCAACTAACTTCTGCGAGCGAAGAATCTTTGGCAATTTGTGAGATATTTCTTTGTCGCCACACATTGTCGGGCAGAACATTTACCGCGTATTTAAAATTAAAGTCATCGTGCTGAGCCCACGAACGCCAAAGAATCATTGCGCCAACCCAACTCAACGACACTCGTCCAGAAAATGGTCTGATAAATAGAACCTTTGACGACCGCTGTTTGGCAACCGCCTTGAGAAACTTTCCAATAACTTTGTCACGACGACCTAAGAGCCCAGAATTGTTAATTACTATCGGCGAACTTGAAACCGAAATCGAAGTCGGACCAAAATTGGTGAGTGTTCTCAAAGTCGCCAAGATAATGGTCGGCAACTTGGTATAGGCAGAAAAAAACTCAAGCGTGTCCCGAAAAACATCAGATTGAATTTTTTCAGCAACATGCATATTTGATACCGGTTCGTAATTTTTCGACATTTCATCGGCGTTGTCCTGAATTGCGACATATACAAGGTGCAAATAACGTTCAATAAAATCACCGAGCAAGATGTCGTAATATCGTGTTGAACGAACCACTCCGTGATACTCATCAAGTATTTGTTTAATTCGACCAACTACAACTGGTCTTGCTCGTTCAATTTCGGTCAGACCTGTGCTTACGCGTTGGGTATTCCAGACAATAGTCACTTCTTAAATCGTATCTGTGCCAGATGATTGAAGAAATAAGGTATCGAGAGATTGCACAAGATGTAAGAATGGCAGGGTGACTTCCGCACTTGACGATCTGATAAGCCTCCTGGATCTTGAAGTAATTGAAGTCAATATTTTTCGCGGTGTTTCACCCGATGAGAATCGGCAACGAGTTTTCGGTGGTCAAGTTGCTGGCCAGGCACTCGTCGCCGCGTCGAGAACCGTCGACGATAAATCTCGGCATGTACATTCTCTGCATGCATATTTCTTGCGACCTGGTGATCCGACTGTGCCGATTCTCTACGAAGTTGACCGCATCCGTGATGGTAAAAGTTTTACAACCCGCCGTGTAATTGCTATCCAGCACGGCAAAGCAATTTTTAACTTACAGGCAAGTTTTCAAATTTTTGAAAAAGGACTAGAAAACCATATTGAAATGCCAAAAGACTTACCGTTGGCTGAGTCCCTCCCTGATTTCAAGGAGCGAATGACTCCTTATAAACAACAAATTGGAGATTGGTTTGATCATCCTCGACCAATTGATCTTCGTTATATCGACTCTGACCCATTCTCAAGAAAGAACAAGAAAAGTTCCGGTCAAAAACTATGGATGCGTGCAGATGGAAAACTTCCGGATGATCCCGTGTTACATGCGTGCATAGTTACCTATGCAAGCGACATGTCACTTCTAGACACTGCACTACTCCCACACGGAATTTCATGGACGGACAAAGGAGTACAAATGGCGAGTTTGGACCATGTGATGTGGTTTCATCGGCCGTTTCGTGCCGACGATTGGTTGCTCTATGACCAACTTGCGCTCTCAACTTCGAATGCAAGAGGTCTCGCTAGTGGTTCAATTTTTACAAAGTCAGGTCAACTTGTTGTAACAGTTGCCCAAGAGGGGCTGACACGACTAGTTGACTAGTTGACTAGTTGACTAGTTGACTAGTTGATTATTTAATTAACTAGCTAATTGACTAGCTAATTAACTAATCACTTATCTCTCGACGCGAATCCATGAATGACATTCGCATCTCTGACCATTTTTCGACACAAGCACCTGCACCAAGTACAACTGCTTCGAGCGCATCATCGGAAAGCACCACGGGAACCTGTGTCTCAAATGCAATTCGTTCCGGCATTCCTTTGAGAAGCGCTCCGCCGCCAACTACATACATTCCACGCTTAAGAAAGTCCTGAGCTAATTCTGGGGGTGCTTTGCCAAGACATTGAATAACTGACTCGATCATTTTCGTGATCACAGGATTTATTGCTTCACGGATTTCTGTCGCGGTCAAAATAATTGTCTTTGGCAATCCAGAAACCAAATCTCGTCCACGCACCTCGGCGTCTGCGAGACCAGGCATTACCATTGCACTTCCTATTGAAATTTTAATTTGCTCGGCGGTGCGCTCACCAATTGCAATTCCATGACTACGACGTACATGGGCCTGAATCTCTGCGTCAATATCAAAGCTTCCAACACGCACAGCCTTAAGCGCAACAATTCCGCCCATGCTAATCACTACAGTTTCAGTGGTTCCTCCACCAATATCAATCACTAGGTTTCCCACTGGATCCGAAATTGGTAGATTCGCTCCAATTGCGGCTGCCACGGGCTGTTCTAGCAATTGTGCATCTGCGGCGCCGGCTCGACGAGTTGCGTCGGTAACTGCGCGCCGTTCAATTTCTGTAATCGCCGAAGGTACACAAATTAAAACTTTTGGTCGTGAAAATCTTGAAACACCCGCGCGTTGCAACAACAAACGAATCATTTTCTCAGTGACATCAAAGTCAGTAATTGCTCCACCACGCAACGGTCTCACTGCAACGATGTGCCCAGGGGTTTTTCCAATCATCCGCCAAGCTTCTTCTCCGGTTGCAAGTACTTCACCAGTTTTTCGGTTGACGGCAATCACAGACGGCTCGTTAATTACGATTCCTTCATTTTCCTGATAAACCAGAGTGTTCGCTGTTCCTAAATCGATTGCTAGGTTCTTTGCCATAACTACTTACTATTCCCGGTTGGATCTTGCATTTCGCGTGCCTGCGATCGAGTTTTTTGTCGAGAAATATCTGAGAGCGCTTCTAAGTGACGATGAAATGCCACTGGACCATGTGGATCATAAGCTTTCTTTTCTTGTGTCAAAACAATGTATGCGAGAGTGAAAGCGCTAACAATAGAAATTGCCGCAAAGAAAACTGCAAGTGATGAAGAAGCGAGCATCTTAGAAGCTAGAGGTTTCTGCTGGTTTATTTTTTTTAATTGAAGAAATGTCTTGGCTATTAGTTCCCCAGTCGCTGCCGTCTTTCCAGTGCTCCTGCTTCCAAATTGGGATCGTTAGTTTTAAAGTGTCTATCGCGAATTGCGCCGCCGAAAAAGAATCTGCACGATGAGGCGATGAAACGGCCACTAGCACTGATGACTCAGACACCAAAAGTTCGCCAACTCGATGAATTAATGCGATGCGTCCAAGGTCACTCCACCTTAAGCGCATCTCTTCGGTGATTAGTTTCAATTTCGAAATTACTTGGTCATCGTAAGCTTCATAAGTTAGCGAAGTTACATTGACTCGACCGTCTGCGTGATCTCGAACTGTGCCTGAAAATACAACCACTGCGCCACACGACGCCAATGTTGCCCAATCATAAACCGCACCGACATTGAGTTTGGTATCAGTTAGCTCAAGCCAAGTGCCCTCGTTGTCAAGGATTTGCTTATCTAACATCTGTTTCAGTGTACGGTCTGCGTAGCATCAGTCCATGTCTCAAGATCCCGATGAGCAACCAACGCCTGAAATACCTTTTTTTTCGGAAATCATGAAGGCGCTGTCAAGTCAAGCACCTGTTCAATGGGATATGGCACGGCAGTTCGCATTGAGTACCGCAACTAGCTCATTGACGAATACAACATCAAGCGCATCTAGCGAAGCAAATGTTGACCCAGCTGTTCGAATCGCTGTCCAAAAAATCGCTGCAATTGCTGACATGCATGTTCGTGATGTAACAGGTCTGACGACTGTTAAATCAACTAGCAACAGCAACCTGAACTTGCCCGAGGTCGAAGTAGTAAATCGATCAATGTGGGTGCACCACACAATTGCCGCATACAAGCCACTATTTACTGAGTTTGCGACTTCTATTTCTAACCAGACAAAAATTGACTCGGCTCAGCCACAAGACGATCATGAAGAGTCAAATCAATCAGCCGAACTAAATGCGATGCTCGGCAATCTCGTCAAGATGATGGCACCAGCAATGCTCGGAATGTCTATCGGGTCAATGATTGGTCAACTCTCGTTACGGGCTTTTGGTCAATATGACTTGCCGCTTCCGCGCGAACCACAAACACAACTGCTGTTCGTTGAAAAAAACTGTGAAGAGTTCGCAACAGACTGGAGCATCAATATTGCCGACATGCAGATGTGGTTGATCGTGCAGGAACTTACATTCCACGCAATATTTAATGTCACTCATGTGCGTGAAACGATTATTGATTCGGTCAAAGCCCATGTTGCTGGCTTCAAACCAAATCCAGATGCACTCGCAGAGCGTCTGAGCAAGATAGATATTACTAGTAGTGATCCGGCTGTAATGATGCAACGGCTACTCGGCGATCCCACTATTCTGCTTGGTGCTGCGCGATCTCCAGAACAAGAAAGACTTGCGCCAAAACTGGACGCAATGATTAGCGCAATTGTTAGTTATGTTGATTATGTCGTTGACATTATTGCAACGCGGATAATCGGAACCGGCACACAAATTGCAGAAGCAGTTCGTAGACGGCGCGTTGAAGCACGCACTCAGGACCAATTCGTCGAACAACTTCTTGGTTTACGACTGACAAAATCTCAACTTGATGACGGTCATGCATTCATCGCCGGAGTAATTGAGCGAGATGGTTTTGAAGCGCTCTCAGGTATGTGGACAAAGTCGGGAAATTTACCAACTCCAAACGAAATAACCGCGCCAGGTTTATGGCTGGAGAGAATTAACTACTAGCCCCAGCATTATTTGAGGCGAGAAAAAATATTGAGCCGATCGCACAAGCGACGCCAACGATTGCAAAGCCAACTGCACCTGGAAAAGTAAAAACCACAGAGACCAAACCACAACCGACCCAAACAAGTTGGTTTCTTGTCTCAAATTTAACGAAAGCCCTTGCTCGATTGGCGTCGGGAGCTTCGCGTTGAATTATTGATTCAAAAGCCAATCGGCCAATTGAACCTACCCCGTTGGCAACAGCGATCAAAATAATTCCAAAAGTAATACCACCAAACACTCCGGCAATTATTCCCGTGACACTAATAACCAGTAACGAAGCTGTCATCATTGTTCGCTCAGAAATTAAACGACGAACTAGTGGTGAAACTGCATTTGCCAACATTGTCGCCAACGACGAGAGGCCAAGCGCCAAAGCGAACCACAGCGTTCCCGCTCGCTCATCGCGCAGCCAAAAGGCAACATGAAAAAATAAAAACCCGATAACACCCCTCAACAACATCATCGACAACGCTGCATCACGAATGCCGGAACCATGTAATTCTTTTATTTCAGCGAGTTCTGTTGTTCTTGGTGTTGTAGCAACATGTCGCGGCAACTGAAGCGAAGCCAAACTTGCAAGAGCAAACATTGTCGCCGACATCATTAGCGTTGCGCGAGAGTCAATGAGTTGCAACAGTCCTGCTGGGGCTACTGCTGCAAATCCAATTAATCCTGCAAGTAAACCTAATTTGCCGTTGGCTGCGACTAACTCCTCGTCATCGTCAACAAGTGTTGGAACGAGCGCAGTTTTGCTAACTGAGTATGTTCGCGCAAGAACCAGTGAAATAAAAGCGAGTGGAAATAACGCAACTGAGTTGATTCGTGGAATCATCGCAACAATAGTTATGCATCGCAAAAAGTTGACGATTAAAACTGTGAATCTTCTTCCCCCAGGGACACGATCAATCACTGGTCCAATAAATGGTGCGATCACGGCAAACGGAGCGAGACTGATCGCTAAAAATAAGAGAACTTTGCTGCGTGCAGCATCCGGACTAATTGATAAAAATAGCGAATCTGCAAGAGCAATAGCGAACGACGCTTCACCGCACGCGATGAGTGCGTGAACGCGGCCGAGTCGTCTAAGTGGAGATGCGGGAGCGAGCCCAGAATTTGAAAATGCTATGCGACTATTTTCTCGTATTTATAGCCAAGTCCGCGGATGGTCACAACAAGTTGTGGTTCGGCTGGCTCTTTTTCGATCTTGGCACGCAGCCGTTTGACATGGACATCCAATGTTTTGGTGTCACCAAAATAGTCGGTGCCCCAAACTCGATCAATTAGTGTCTCACGGGTCAACACTCGCCCGGCGTTAGACATCAAAATGTAAAGCAATTCAAATTCTTTGAGAGGAAGTTTCGTAACTTCGCCACGGATTGTCACAATATGTTGCTCTGGGTCAATTGAGATTCCACCGAGAGCCACGGTGCCGACGCCAGAAAAATCTTGCGAGCTCGCACCGAGCGCCCCGCGACGAAGCGCCGCTCTCAACCGAGCAACAAGTTCTCGAAGTCGATACGGCTTGACAATATAGTCATCTGCGCCAACTTCGAGGCCCACAACAGTGTCAATTTCGGCACCTTTCGCCGAAACCATGATTATCGGCACAGTACTTTTTTTTCTAATTTCTCGACACACATCTGTTCCAGAAACCTTTGGCAGCATCACATCTAACAGAACTGCATCTGGTTGCACCGCATCAAAAACTGCTAGCGCTTCAGCACCATCGCGAGCAACTTCAACTCGGAAGCCTTCACGCTTCAAACCAACTTGTAACGCCTCAATAAACGACTCTTCATCGTCGACTACCAATATTGTTGGCAACGAATTATTTATACTCATATTAATACTCCCGATTTATTAATTGTTTCTTCTGCAGACTGCTTGAGATTGTGCGGCAGTCGAATTATAAATTTTGATCCAATTCCTTCTTCTGAATCAACATCAATGCTTCCTCCGTGCTCTAAAGCAATGTGCCGCACGATTGACAAACCCAAACCAGTTCCTCCAGTTGCCCGACTACGCGCTTTGTCGACCCTATAAAAACGCTCAAAAATTCGATTTAAATCTTGTTTTGCTATTCCGATTCCGCGATCCGAAACCGAGACCACTATTTCTTGCCCCTCAATCAAACTCTCGACGACGACTGAACCATCAGATTCGCTGTACTTAATTGCATTATCCACCAAATTCGAAAAACATGAAACCAATTGCGATCTGTCACCGCGCACATCCAGTTGGCCATCATTGACGAGTGTTAACTCAAGATTCTTCCTTTTTGCCGCATGCTGATTCGTGTCAACAACTTCTCTTAGAACTTGTGCAAGGTCGAAATTTGTCCAGTCTTCTGTGCCACTAAATTCGATTCGGGAGAGATCTAAAAGATCGTCAACAATTCGCGCCATGCGATGTGACTCGGAAACAATCCTTTCCGCAAGTCTCCATACAACTTTGGTTTCTGTCTCGCCATCTAATGAGTCAGCAAGGGCCGCCACTGCACCAATAGGTGTTTTCAGTTCATGACTTAAATTGGCCACAAAGTCGGTTTGAAGGGTTTCGATGCGCGATTTTTTTGTGATGTCTTCAACAGTCACAATTATATTTTGACTATCTAATTTCTTGCCGTGAATATCAAGAAACCGTGTCGTGCCCGCAATGGCTTCAAGAACTCGGTCTCCAGAACCATTTTTCTCAACTAGTGAAATCATCTCATCTACGGCCTGATCAACTAAGACGTCGACATATCTCACACCGGTCATCGCAACAGCGGCGTCATTTCTGAAACGGCGACCTGACTTACTGTCAACAACAACTACGCCCATCGGCAAAATATCTAGAACTTCCATCAATTGCGCCATCTGATCTGTTTGATCTGTCGCAGTAGAACGTTGGCGCAAATCATTTCGCTGTAATTCAGGTTTCTTATTGGTTCCTATTCGTTTTGAGAGCAAAAACGCAAGCAACGCCGCAACAAATGTGCCAACAAAAAGCAAGATGTACTGCACGTCAACTTACTTGCACTAATTCGGCTCACGCTTCAGCGGAATCTCACCAGTCTGGTCTCCGACGCGAGCTTTGTATCGATTGATGCCGTCACGCTCTCTAACCCAACCAGTAACAATGAACCGAGTTCTTTCGCTCACATTTACTGCGTGGTCTCCAATTCGTTCGTAAAATCGCGCAACAACTGCCAACTGCACAGCGACTTGTAGATCAATTTTTGAATGTGAGTGAGACTCAAAAATCTGCTGAATGAATTGGCGGTGCAAACTATCTAAATAAGAATCCATGTCATCAATCGCCGCGGCTTTAGCCGCATCGTTTTGCTCAAATGCTTCCATGGTTGAAGCAAAAAGTTGCTGAGCCTGTTCGCTCATCTTGGAAATCACGCCCCGCAATACCGGGTCGATGTCATGACCATAAATTCTTCTAGCGGCTTTGCAGATATTTACTACTAGGTCTGCAGAACGCTCAAGTTCGCCGGCGATCTTCATGATTGCAATGATTTGACGAAGATCGGCAGCAACAGGTGCCTGCAGTGCCAAAATCTCAAAACACATTGCTTCTAATTCGGCAGATCGACCATCAAATTCATCGTCAGACTGAACTAGATAGTCGGCACCCTCGAGATCACCGCTGAGAAGAATTGCCGTTGCACGAGGTATCGCCTCAGTTAATGATGCGCCTAGTCGAATGACTTCTGCTCGTACGTTTTCGAGATCGTTATGGAAGTTTTTGCGAATTTCATCCATTTTTGACGCCTCCATATTGTGGGACTTTATTAAACCTGAGAGTAACGGTAGCCCACTAAATGTGAACTGTGATCGTCTTAAAAGTGACGCGAAGGTGAACAAATAATCGGATTAACGCAATTGAGTCGCTACAACCCATTCATGTAGTCGTTGCTGAGCATCTTTATTTTGCGTACCACCCGAGTTGTAGATCCACTTATCATCTTTCGATAATGCAAAGTTAGGCACCTCTGGCTCAAGTAAAAACCCAAGAGCTTTATCTAACCACGCACGATGCTTCGGATGAGTTAATGGCGCCAGAACTTCAACTCGCCCGTCCAGATTACGGCCCATCAAATCAGCCGAACCAATGAGGTGCAACGGCGACTGATCATCAAACCCATGGGCAAATCGATAGATGCGAGAGTGCTCAAGATAGCGACCAAGAATTGAACGCACGGTGATATTTTCGGACAGTCCTGGAACTCCGGCGCGCAAACAACAAATTCCTCTTACAACTAAATCTATTTTCACTCCAGCCTGACTTGCCTCATAAAGCGCATCAATTATTGTTGGATCGGAAATTGAATTGAGTTTTATGGTGATGCTGCCAGCAGTCTTGAATGTTGCTTCACGGTGAATCAATTCAAGAAGTCGCGGTCGTAACTGGTGAGGCGCCACAATTAGTCGCAGATAATCTGGCTCCTTGGCATAACCAGTTAAATAATTGAACAGCTCGGTAGCGTCTGCTCCAATTGATTCTTCACAAGTAAAAAAACCAATGTCTTCATAGACCCGAGCTGTTGTTGAATTGTAATTTCCAGTCCCGATGTGAACGTAGCGGCGCATTTGATCAGCATCTTCGCGAACTACCAGAATGCACTTTGAATGAGTTTTCAAACCAACGATGCCATAAGTTACGTGAACGCCTGCATATTCAAGTTCTTTAGCCCATGCAATATTTCTTGCTTCATCAAAGCGCGCCTTAATTTCAAGAACGACGGCGACTTGCTTTCCTGATTCAGCGGCCTTAACTAAATTCTTGGCAATTGAAGAATCGCCTGACGTTCGATACAGAGTCATTTTAATTGAATGCACTTTTGGGTCATTAGCAGCCTGTTCAACAAAGGTTTCAACAGATGATGTAAAAGATTCGTGAGGGTGATGAACTAGAAGCTGTCGCTCGCGAATCACTTGAAAAATACTTAGACCATTAAATTCGGCAGCAGACAGACGACCAGCAGTTAATGGAGGCCAGGGTTGAAAACGCAAATCTGAAAAATCAAGCGACACTAATTGAGACAAAGCCTTCATCTCAATAATGCTGTTGTGAAATGTCACGTCATCAACACCAAGTTCAAGTTCTTCGCACATCAAGTCAATGACCGACTGAGCAGTTCCGAATGGAATTTCAATTCGAACTGCACGCCCAAAACGACGGCGACGCAACTCAATTTCGACTGCGGCAAGCAGATCTTCGGCATCTTCGTCGTCTATTGATAAGTCGGCGTTACGGGTGACACGAAAAACAAAACATTGCTCAATCTTCATCCCCTGAAATAATCGAGAAAGGTTTGCCGAAATGATTTCTTCGAGCAAAACAAAACTATTTGCTTTTCCTACCTTCATCAGCCTCGGAATATTCTTTGGAATCTTCAATCGAGCAAATCTCTGCTCACCTGAATTTGGGTCACTCGCGACGACTGCCAAATTCAGTGCAAGATTTGAAATATATGGAAACGGGTGCGCAGGATCAACAGCAATTGGTGTAAGTATAGGAAAAATTCTCTGGTCAAATTCTTTTGTGAGATCAGCTTTCTCGTGGTCAGAAAGTTGTGACCAAGCGAGCACGCGAATACCGAATAGTTCAAGTTGTGGCAGAATCTCATCTGTCCATATTTTTTCTTGACGCTGAACGAAGTCTTGTGTGCGCTCTTTAATCTCTTGCAGTTGTTCAAGCGGAGACCGACCGTCCGGAGTTCTGGTTGAAATCTCTCCAGCAACTTGGTCTTTGAGTGCCGCGACACGAATTTGATAAAACTCATCAAGGTTCGAAGAGCAAATAGATAAAAATCGACACCGCTCTAACAGCGGAACATTCTCGTGAGTCGCGAGCGCAAGTACTCGATCATTGAAGTCGAGCCAACTCAATTCGCGATTTATGAATCTAGATTTGATGTCTTCAGCGTACGAATTGACAGAAGTTCGATAAGCCACCGACAATCTATTTAGCAAAGAAGTCACTTAGATTTCACTTAAGAGACATCAACTATCCAACTTTGGGCAATTGCCTATTCGGCTGGCGTTGCTGGGGCGACTTCCGCGCTTGCGGCAACTGGATAGCCGAGTTCCCACTCAATGCTGATTCGTTCGCGCTCGGCATCTTTGCTGACACGCTCTTGATTACGCCGAAATTGTGGATCGTTTCTTGGCAAAAGAATTAAACGGGCCAGAACTCGTGCGCGAAATTCTTCAAGCATATTCTGATCGCCGTAATCGCCATAAACCTCCCAATGAGGTGAGACTGAACCGAGAAAAACTATGCGAGCATGACCACGAGGGGGTTCATTTAAAGTTGTCTGTTCAGCAAAGTTTGTCATTTTTTTGTTCTCAGTTTCTTTATATTTCGCCGTATGAGTGTTTAATCCTACCGTCAAACAATCCTCTTCTAAGATAGGTCATTGTGCGGTTTAAATCAGATGAAATCATTGCTGCGTTAGATATTGGCACAAATAGTTTTCACCTCGTCATCGCCAAACCAGTTGCCACCGGATTTGAGGTAGTGACAAACCAAAAAGAAGTAATTCGACTCGGCCACGGTTCTGGTGATATGAAACAACTCGACCAAGACGCAATGCAACGTGGTATCGCCTCGTTGAAACGGATGCGCGAAATATCTGAGGTCCATAATGCCAAACTTCGGGCAGTAGCCACAAGCGCGGTTCGTGAGGCCGAAAATCGTAATGAGTTCATTAAGCGAGCCCGAAAAGAGGCTGGTGTTGAAATTGAAGTCATTTCGGGAATTGAAGAAGCTCGACTGATTCATCTTGGGGCGAGGCATGCAATTGGTGTTGGCGACCAACAGATGTTGCTTTGCGATATCGGTGGGGGTTCAACCGAAATTGTTGTTGCAACTGGCGACAACATTTTACTTTCTCGAAGTTTCAAACTCGGTGCAGTTCGATTAACAGACAGATTTTTTGGATCCGATGCGCTACATCCAAGCGCCGTGAGTGGTTGCCGCAAATTCGTTCGTTCAATGCTGGCGACTATCGAACCGGCAGTCAAGCAACTAGGTTTTGAAATCGGAGTCGGCTCATCTGGCACCGTTGAAGCAATCGCCAAACTCATTGCACAACAAAATAACGAGGCCGAGCCAAAATCTTTTAATCGCTACGAGTTTTCAACCCAAGATGTAACCAAGATTCTTGATTTGATAGCAGATCTACCAACTATTAAGCAGCGCGAAAAAGCTCTCGGCCTCGACTCGTCGCGTGCTGAAATTATTTTGGCAGGCGCAATAATTTTAGAGGGGATTGCGCTGTCTTTTGGAGTTACAAGTTTTGTTTACTCTGAATATGCATTACGCGAAGGCGTATTGTTTGACACGCTGCTACGCCAAGATTTACTTGACCACCCTGATGGTGTTGACCCTGCGACACACAGTGTTCGACAACTTGCGGACCGTTGTGATGATCGACCTGCACACGGTATGAATGTTGCCAAAATTGCAAACTCGCTTTTTGAAAACTTACACAAGCGACTGAATCTTGATGCGACCTGTCAGCGATATTTAGAAGCAGCGGCACTACTAGCCAATGTCGGCGTAGTTGTATCTCACTCGAAGCATCATCTGCACTCATATTATGTAATTCGCAACTCAGAACTCGTCGGACTAACTGACCGCGAGATCGAAATAATTGCACAGGTTGCTCGATATCACCGCAAGAGTGTGCCCAAAGAATCGCATCCTGAATTTGCCTTGCTGTCAGATGCGGATAAACATATTGTGCGATCGCTTGCTGGGTTGTTGAGAATTGCAATCGGACTAGATCGCACACAAGATGGCAGAATTAAAAAGGTAACTACAAGAGCAGAAGACGAACAACTTCTGATTTTTGTCAAGGCTTCAGCAAAATTCGATTATGAATTAAATCTTTATGCGGCAAATGAAAGGCGCGGCCTTCTCGCAGATGTGATTGGAACGAAAGTTAAAATCGTCGCAATAGAGTAAAACTTTTTAACGACCCACCAAGCAATGGCTGGTCGTTAAAAGAAGATTTACTTGGTATCAGTTTTTGGAGCTTCGTCTTTTTTGGCTTCTGCAGCACCTTCAGCGAGACCCTTTTTAAGTTCGCTTTGAGCCTTGCCTAAGTTACGAGCGATATTTGGAAGGCGCTTGCCCCCAAATAGCACTACGACGAGCAAAATAATGATCCAAATTTCAGGTCCGTTGAACATACCTGAACTCTAGCATCGTTGCCCAAAAGTGCGCTAAAACTTATAGATGCTTGAATGCGTAATAAACATCAGTGAAGGTCGGCAAATTGATGCAATTGAACAGATCCGACGCGCCCTTGGACATGATGTTTTAGACATCCATAGCGACTACCACCACCATCGCAGCGTGTTCACAACTGTTGGCGCAAATACACCCCACAAACTTGCCGAACTCTGCAGCAAAGAATTCGACCTGTCTAAACATCTTGGAGTTCACCCGCGAATTGGAATTATTGATGTCGTACCCTTCGTGCCACTTGAAGACTCAACAATTGATCAGGCGATAACGGCGCGAGATGAATTCGCTGAATTCGCCGCGAGCAAATTAGCAATTCCAAGTTTCGTATATGGCCCAGAGCGTGATTTGCCAGAAATTCGAAAACGAGCATTCTTCGATCTCGAACCAGACTTTGGACCAAAAAAAGCGCATCCGACGGCTGGTGCGATCTGTGTTGGAGCGCGACAAATCCTTGTTGCGTACAACGTTTGGCTAAAGAATTCAACTATCGAAGATGGTCGAAAAATTGCCCACGAATTGCGAAGTCGTGAAGTACGAACACTAGGGCTAAAACTTGGCGACGAGATTCAAGTAAGTATGAACTTGATCGCACCAGATCTGGTTGGCCCGGCATTTGTCTTTGACGAGATTGCTAAGCGCGCTGATATTGATCGTGCAGAACTTGTAGGTCTCGTGCCAGCAAGGGTTTTGACTCAAATCGCAAAATCGCGATGGGCTGAATTGGATCTGAGCAAAGAAAAAACTATTGAATGGTGTTTAGCCGCACGCAATCGTGCGATGCAAAATCTTGATTGAAAACTAGAACTAGTTAATTAAAAACTTAAGCGGTTGCAGTACCGCGAGTATTTTGTGCGCGTTGACGACGCAAACGACGACGTTCGCGCTCAGATAATCCGCCCCAAATGCCGAATTTCTCACCATTTTCAAGGGCATATTCGAGACAGTCGTTCTTGACTACGCAACCACGGCAAACTTCTTTGGCCTCACGGGTTGATGCACCGCGCTCTGGAAAGAAAAGGTCAGGATCAACACCCAAGCAGTTGGCTTCGTCTTGCCACGCATGGTCACTACTTGATGATTTATTTGAACGAAAATCCAATTTTTTCCCCTAAATAATTGCTTTCGTGTTAGCGCACAGGTTTTGTCTCACTAGCACCTCTATAACTACACAGGTGTAATTTAGCAACAAATCAGGGGAAATGCAAATACAACTCAGCCGGCGCGACGAGAACCCCCGTGTCGAGAAAGTTGTCGCTTGTGTTCGATGAAATCAACGAGCAAATATTCGCCAAGATTTTCTGGGCTCGTAAAAAATGCTCGACCGTGATTGATCGCCGTAATTTGCTCAATGAACGCTTGCAACGCGTGCGACGCGTCGAGCATAAAAGTGTTTATTCGTATGCCTTCACGGGTTGCCCGCATCACTTCGCTCAAAGTTGCTTCAATAGTTTCACGAACTGGTGGGTAATTGAAAAGCACTTCCCCAGATTTAGAAATATGTGCCGTCGGTTCGCCATCGGTGATCATAATTATTTGCTTAGTGCCACTCTGACGAGCCAACATCTTGCGAGCCAACATAAATCCATGCTGCATATTGGTGCCGAAGACAAAATCCCAAGAAACTTCTGGCAATTGCTGTGGTGCCAATTCTCGCGCTACCTCGCTAAAACCAACAATCCCTAAATAATCGCGCGGAAACTGTGTGCTCATTAATGAGTGCAACGCCATTGCAACTTTCTTCGCAGGAAGAAAATAATCTCGCATCGGCATTGACAACGAAAGATCAAGCATCAACACCGTTGATGACCGAGTCAGGTGTTCTGTTTGTTCGATTTCAAAATCATCAGCCGACAATTTGAGTGGAATTGTTGCACCTTGTCGCTGGAGTGCGTTACGCAGAGTTCGCTGCAGATCTAATTGAAACGGGTCACCGTATTCGTAAGGCTTTGTATCGTAAGTTCGCTCGTGTCCGACACCGAGTCGCTCAACTTGATGCTGACCGAGTCGATCTTTTT
>CAMCUE010000005.1 GCA_945878705.1 Ferrithrix thermotolerans DSM 19514
ACTGTCCTCGCTGAATGTTTCTGTTGCCGCCGCTTTGGCAACCTATGAAATCGGTCGAACAAGAAGCATGACTAAATAAAATCAGTTCACTCAAAAACGCTGTCAATCAAATATCTGCCGTACACTGACGGCGAAGAAAAATCGCCGGGGTAGCTCAGTGGCAGAGCAACCGCCTTGTAAGCGGTAGGTCGTGGGTTCAATCCCCACCCTCGGCTCAAACTAAGTGCTTCAGAATTTTCCCCGCGAGATCCTGCGCGAATAAGGCACGAATCCGCAAGCCAATTTAGGTATAAACCACTCGCCTGACATAATGCGATATCTTAAATAGGTATGAGTCAAGAGCAATTTCGCCAAGATCGGCAACTTTCTGATCGTCGCTCCTCGGGAAGGCGATCTTCAGGCGGTCCTTCAAACGTAAATTCAACCTTGTCAATAATTATTGCAGTGCTCGCAGTTCTGCTCGGATTTTTCATATTACGAGATATTCGAAGTGGAAGTAATTCGACTCAAACAGTTGCGTCCCAAGACACGGTTGCTACGACCGAAACATCGTTAGTTGAAGTTCCTGTTGCAACGACAATAGTGATGACTGCTTTTAAAGTACAGATCGCTAATGCGTCAGGTATCGCTGGCAGTGCTGGTCAGCTAACAACTGAATTACAAGGTCGTGGATTTATCGTCCAACCTGCAATGAACAAAAATGAGATCACGCCTAAACAGACCGTGACCGTTGTTTATTATTTGCTCGGTAGCGAAGCAGCCGCAGCAGCAGTCGCAAAAGAACTTGGTGGAGTTGCAGTTGCCGCGATGCCTGCGCCGATTCCTACTGAAACTGGTGGACTCGGTGAAGCCAGCGTATTAATTGTGCTGGGTACCGATATTGCTGGCATTCCGCTCTTGCCGAGTGCTGCAGCTGTTGCACCCGTTGTGCCCGTTGTGCCAGTTGTGCCAGTTGCACCAACCACTACAACTGGCTAGAAAAAACTTTTTAAGCTATTTAGCATCACGCAAGAGTTGTAACGCAGCTTGCTCAATGCAATGCAACGGTTGTTGCATTGCGCTTTCTCGGCCAAACAACTCAACAAGGCTTATTGCACTGATCCGGTCTCTCACATCAGGATGAACTTCACCGCAAATTGCTGAGAGTCGAATTTTGTTTTCGTTCGCAAGTTCTGACATTGAGCCAACTACTTTTCCAGCAAAACTTTCGCTATCCATAAATCCCTCTCCAGTGATAATAAAATCGACACCAATTAAAAGTTCATCAAGCAAAACTTCTTCTGCGACAAGATCAAAACCCGGCACAAGTTTTGCGCCGAGTGCTGCCAGTCCACCTGCAAGACCGCCAGCTGCTCCTGCGCCAGATAAAGCAGCAACATTCACGCCATAAGTTTCTTGATACATCTGCACAAGCCGTTCAAGTCGAGTTGTAAGAAAATTAACTTGCGCCACAGATGCACCTTTTTGCGGGCCGAAAACTTTCGCGGCATCTGTAAACGGAGTGGTTACATCACATGCAACTACGAAATCAACACTTTTGAGTCGAGCCGGTGTTTGAATAGCACGAACTGCGCCGAGCCCACCATCTGTTGTTGCAGATCCACCAAGACACACAATGATTCGCGTTGCACCAAGATCTAATGCGGCATCAATAAGTTCACCGGTTCCTGTTGTTGAAGCTGCGACAGCGTCATTTTTTTCTCGACCACCAACAATCAACAACCCAGACGCGCAAGCCATCTCAATAATTGCCGTTCCACGATGTAAACGCCACGGTGCATTAACTGGATCACCCAGCGGACCAGTAACAAGAGTTGATCTGTTTGCGCCACCGAGAGCCTCAAGAGTTCCTTCTCCGCCGTCGGCAAGTGGGCGCTCAATGCAATCGTGACCGAGTTGCCAACATGCATGACCAATTGCTGTTGCGACCTGCGCTGCGGTTGCAGTGCCACGAAATTTATCTACAGCCGCAAGTACTTTCATGCGTTCACTTTAGATGAGATGGCGATCGCAAGATAACTGTTTTACGCGCCTAGCCTTAACAACCATGTTTATTAAAGGGCAACTGCAGATTTCATTGCTTACTATCGCACTTACAAGCGGCGTGTTGTCGCTCGTGTTTGCACAACAAGGTGATGCTCCACCGACAACTACAACTATCTTTGCGACCACCACGGCAGTACCCGTAACGACAACGATCTATACAAAGCCACTTAAATATATTGTGCAAGCTGGTGACACGCTTTATGGCATTGCCTCTAGTTACTTGCTCGACATGAAAGCACTGATGGAGTTAAATGGGATTACAAACTCTGATCATGTTGAGTCAGGTGATGTTCTCATCTTTCCACCAGCAAATGGGTTCGTACCTGTAGGACCTTCTACAACGATGAAGCCCTGAATTATTTCTGGCGACGCCTGACAGCGATCTCGGCGATGTCTCGCATGATTCGTGCGATGTCAAAATCTTTTGGGGTGTAAACCGCTACGACACCTAGATCAGTCAATTTTTGGCGATCGTCCTCTGGGATGATTCCACCGACAACTACTGGCGAAGTTACGCCTACTTTTTTTAACTGAGAAATTACTTCGGGCACAAGCGCTAGATGCGACCCTGAAAGAATTGAAAGTCCGATCACATCAGGGTCTTCGTCGCGTGCTGAAGCCGCAATTTGTTCTGGCGTTAGTCGAATTCCGCTGTAAACAACTTCCATTCCAGAATCGCGCGCAGCAACTGCTATCTGCTCTGCGCCACTTGAGTGACCGTCTAGTCCAGGCTTTGCTACCAACAGTCTCGGCGGGCCACCAACAATTGTTTTTACAAAATCGGAAACATCATTTAATAGGTGGCCATGTCTGCCGGAAATACCACCGACTCCAGTTGGTGCTCGGTATTCACCGAAAATATCGCGCAAAGCCTGCGACCACTCACCGGTTGTTCCGCCGACTTGGGCAAGTTGAATCGACGGCGGCATCAAATTTGAACCGTCTCTCGCCGCGGATTGTAAAGATTTGAGCGCAGAGTCGACCGCGTTTTGATCGCGTGTTTTGCGCCACTGTTGCAGTGCGCTAACCATTTGATTTTCGACTTTTGGATCAACTTTGAGAATGTTGTCTGCACCGCTTAATGGCGATGGTGCCGACTGGGTGAATGTATTTACACCAATAACTTTTTGATCACCTTTTTCAATTCTGCTCGTGCGACTCGACATTGAACTGACTAGCTTGCTTTTAAGCACATCAACCGCTTCAAAGGCACCGCCGCTTGCCAGAATCTCACCAAGTTCACCCCATGCTGCTTCGACTAACTGAGCAGTGCGTGACTCGATGACTACTGACCCGTCAAAAATATCTTCGTATTCAAGCAGATCAGTTTCAAAGGCTAAGACCTGTTGCATTCTTAACGACCACTGCTGATCCCACGGTCGCGGCAAGCCCAGAGCTTCGTTCCATGCTGGTAACTGCACACTTCTAGCCCGAGCATTTTTTGAGAGTGTCACCGCCAACATTTCAAGCACAATCCTTTGCACATTATTTTCTGGCTGTGCTTCAGTTAGGCCCAGTGAATTTACTTGAACTCCATATCTAAATCGAAGTGCGCGGTCATCAGTGATTCCGTATCGCTCACGACCGATTCTCTCCCAAAGATCAACAAAGGCACGCATCTTGCAAACTTCCTCGATGAATCGAATACCTGCATTGACGAAAAACGAAATCGAAGAAAACACTTGCGGAAACTGCGAATCACTAACCTGCCCACTCGCTTTTACTGCATCCAAAATATCAATCGCGTTAGCAAGTGAAAATGCAATCTCTTGCACCGGTGTCGCGCCGACCTCCTGCAAGTGATATGAACAAATATTGATTGGGTTCCATTTAGGGGCGTGAACCGCGCACCAAGCAATCATGTCGACGATTATTCGCCTGGACTGTTGAGGAGGAAAAATAAAAGTGCCACGCGATAAATATTCTTTGAGAATGTCGTTCTGGGTTGTGCCCCGTAAATCTTTTGTCTCAACACTTTGTTCGTGAGCGTTAGCAACATACAGTGCCAGCAACCATGCTGCCGTTGCGTTAATCGTCATCGAAGTATTCATCTCACCTGGTGGAATACCGGCGAGCAATGTTCGCATGTCGCCAAGGTGTGTGACTGGCACTCCAACTTTGCCAACTTCGCCTCGGGCAAGAATGTGATCGGGGTCGTAACCCGTCTGCGTTGGTAAATCAAAGGCGATTGATAATCCTGTTTGGCCTTGTGCGAGATTCGTTCGATACAACTCGTTAGAAGCAGCAGCGCTCGAGTGCCCCGAGTAGGTGCGCATTACCCACGGTTCATCGCGCTTCGCAGTTTTGATTGGATCGTTCACCAGTAGATAAGGCTAGGCGCGTAACTATTGCGATACGGCGACGGCGAGTTGCTGTAAATACTGCTCTCTTTGAACGGCTACCGCACCCAGACTTTGCAGGTGTGGCGTCATCCACTGCACATCCAACATCTTCATTTCGGATTGTTTCATCTTTGCAACAAGAGCCATCAACGCAACTTTTGATGCGTCACGCAATAAATGAAACATTGATTCACCGGCAAAAAGTCCATCGAGGCGAACACCGTAAAGTCCACCAGCGAGTAAACCGCTTTCATCAAAAACTTCAAAGCTATGGGCATAACCAAGTTCGTGAAGCTTGACATATGCCTCAATGAATTCAGTTGTGATCCAACCATGATCACGATTTGGGGAAGCGCAACCACGCATAACCATTTCAAAACAAGTATCGACTCGCACTTCAAATTTACGCGCGCTTCGACGCATCGACCGAGTGACGATTAGTTGATCAAGCGGAATCACCGCCCGTTGTTGCGGTGACCACCAGATCAAATCAGTCGCTTGTTGATCATCAAATTCATCGCCGGAAACCATTGGAAAAACTCCGTGACGATATGCGTGGATCAAAGTCTCTGGGCTTAAATCTGCGCCACGACCAACAACATCGTTTCTTGGCCAATTCTTTGAAGGTGGAAACTCCCACACCGACTCTCCAAGCGGGCTCGGTGTTGAATCCCAATTCATCAGTTACCGATTCATATTTTAGTAACTATAGAAACCTTGCTTTGATTTTCGACCAAACTTGCCTTGCTCGACAAGTTTCTTGAGCATCGGTCGCGGTTCAAGATTGGCAGTTTTGAACTCGGTGTGAAGTGCATTGAGGATCGCCACTGAAGTATCTAGACCGACAAGATCTAGCAGTGCGAATGGTCCCATCGGAAAATTGCAGCCACCCTTCATTGCTGTATCTATGTCTTCCATGCTTGCAGTGCCTGCTTCAAACATTGCAATCGCATTGTTTAAATATGGAAACAGCAACGCGTTAACAATAAATCCTGCACGGTCAACGACTTGAACTGCGTCTTTGGCGCAGGCCTTTACAAACTCATTAGCAAACGCAATGGTTTCGTCACTCGCTGTTATCGGCCGGACAACTTCAATAAGCGGCATCAACACTGCTGGATTAAAAAAATGAATTCCGCAAACTTTGTCAGGACGATTTGTTGATTTTGCCATTTCAATTACTGGCAAGGTACTGGTGTTGGTTGAGAGAACACATGAAGGCTTGGTGATCTTGTCGAGCTGCGTGAATAGTTCTTTTTTTGTCGCGAGATCTTCTACAGCAGACTCGATGATCAAATCGCAGTTCGCCAAATCTTCCAGTTTTCCGGTGACACAAACATGAGCCATGGCTGCGTCTAGTTGGTCTTGGGTGATCTTTGCTTTTGCGACTTGCTTTTTCAGACTTGCTTCAATCGCTGCTTTCGTCGCATCAGCAGTTTCTTGCGTGCGCGAGCGAATAACTACATCAATACCTGACTTAGCGATAACTTCGGTAATACCTGAGCCCATGATTCCAGAGCCAATTACGCCGACGAGTTTGAGTTGAGATGCTGAATTCATCTGTGCGACTGTACTTGCGGAAATATGATTTGCCAATCCGTAAAGCAATTATCACCTGTAATTAACTTTCAACCGATACTCTGTCGTGCGTGAATACCGCCGAAGTCGTCTCGTTGACTGATGATCCCCGTCGACTAATCGCCCTTGAAGCTGTCCATAACTTTCGCGATCTTGGGGGATACCCGACTAGTACGGGTCAATCAACGAAGTGGCGAACTTTATTTCGAGCCGATGGCCTCTACCGCCTAACAACTAACGATGCACAAATCGTGATCGACCTGGGTGTTAAAACCGTAATTGACCTGCGAACCGAAAACGAATTACAAACACGAGGCAAATTTCCCGTCGAGAAGTTTCCCGTGAATTTTCATCACCTCTCAATTATTGATGCAACATGGAACGACGGCGACACACCAGTGATCGAAGACACCGTTGAGTTTCTTGTTTGGGCCTACCGTGAGATGCTTGAGCACGCAAATAAAAAATTTGCTGATGCCATCAACTTGCTCGGGTCAAAAGAAGTACTGCCGGCAGTTTTTCATTGCGCGGCTGGCAAAGACCGAACAGGCGTACTTGCTGCGTTCGTGCTTTCAATTCTTGGGGTACCCGACCAAATTATTAGCGCCGACTACGGAATAACTGAGCGCGGAATGAAACGACTGCTGATATGGGCGAAGGTTCACCAACCGGAACTAGCAGACGCATATGCAAATATGCCCACACGATTTGCGGCATCAGACCCTCGTGCAATGGCGATCATTCTTGATGACTTAAATACTAAATATGGATCAGTGCGAAACTTTGTTCGCGAAATCGGTGTAACAGACGCAACAGCAAATACTTTGCGTTCAACTTTGCTAACAGGTTAACTAGAATTGAAATGTGGCTGTTTCTTTAGAAAGTATTCAAGAATCAGGACCCACTGGTTTAATGTTCCACCACTTTCATGGGTCTGGACATCTAAAAAGTGAGGGCTCATTCTCTGCTGAAGAATTTGATCGATCACTAAATAGTGCGGCAAAAATTGCGACGCTACTAAGTGCAGAAACATTTCTCGAAAAAGCACTAAGCAGAAAACTTGCAGAAAACGATATTTGTTGCTCGTTTGATGACGGATTGCAATGCCAGTTTGATGTCGCTGCACCAGTTTTAGCTGCAAAAGAACTCAAAGCCTTTTTTTTCGTGAATACGGGGCCACACGCTGGACACCCGTATGTTTTAGAGATTTTCCGAATTTTTAGAAATCAGTTTTTTGAGACTAAAGAAATATTTTTCACCGAGTTTGATACAACTCTTCAAACGACTATGTCAGAAACGTTTTCAACTGCCAAGAAATCATTTCCTGAGGATTATCTAACTGTTTACCCGTTCTACACGCGAGGTGATCGTTGGTTCAGATATTTGCGCGATGAAATCTTGACTCCAGAAGAATATTTAAAGACGATGCAACTGATCATTAAAGCCCATGGCACATCGATTGACGAAATCAACCAGAAAATCACGATGAGTCGCGAATCTATTACTGATTTGTCAAATCAAGGTCACGTCGTTGGTTTGCACTCGCACAGTCATCCAACAAATATCACACGGCTCACAACAGCAGAAAAACTTTCCGAATATTCTGTGAATTCACAATATTTGAGTAGCTATCTGAGTAAAGCCCCAAACTGCATGTCACATCCCAATGGCGTTTACGACGAGAACATTCTGAGAATTCTTCGTGAGATGGAAATCTTCGTCGGGTTTCGCGACAATATGGATCTAGTTGTGAATCGATCCAATCTAGAAATACGTCGCTTGGACTCGGCTTTTTTGCCTCGAGACTGAGTAACTCTTTAGCTTTCGCTAATTGTCACCTTCGTGATTCGAAGTTCTTCTTTTGGTGGAACGCCATTAGTCGCAGGATCATCATTGCCTGCTTTGTCAAGTGCTGGCAATGTTGTGTCTAGACCTTTTGTGACTTGACCAAACAGTGTGTAATTCGGTGGCAAAGTCACACCTTGCTCGCCGGTAATTATAAAAAACTGGCTACCGCTCGTATTTGGCCCAGAGTTGGCCATCGCCAGTGAACCAATTTTGTATTCACCTGCTGCTGGCAACTCATCAGCGAATTCATAACCAGGTCCACCTGAGCCTGTTGCAGTCGGGTCACCGCATTGAACCATAAAAGTTGGTATTGCGCGGTGGCAAATGGTGCCATCAAAATATTTTGATCGGACAAGATTGACAAAGTTATTTACGGCACCCGGAGATTTCTTGGCATCAAGCACGACGGTCAAATCACCTTTTGATGTCGACACGACAGCCGTATAAGTTTTTGTAAGGTCAATGCACAATTTTGGTGCGGTAGCGAACTTTTGAACTTGAGCACCCGAGCCATCAACTGGTGCGCACTCGCCTTCGCCATAAACAAACGGCCCACCCGTGACTTGAGCCACTGTTGACTCAGTCGCTGCACCAGAGTCGGCAGGAATCGATGAGTCGCTGGTCGCTGTGTTTGTTTGATCGTTATTGCTAGTAAATCGGATTAGCGCAACTATCGCGAAAACTACGGCGATCAGCACTGCAAATCGGGTTATTCGGCGACGCAACTTTTGGCGCTGAGTGTGTTGAGCAACTTCTGTCTGTCGCGCTCGACGATTTTCTTTTTGGCGGTTTCGTTTGTCTGTTCCCATGATCACAAAATGCTACAGGTCTACAACACCTGCACGGCTAGCGTTGAAAGCCGTGGCTTTGATAGTTCAAAAATATGGCGGTACTTCAGTGGCCGACCCCGAGAGAATGCGAAATGTCGCACGACATATTGCTGCTCTAAAAGCTGAAGGTAACCAGCTGGTGATCGTGGTTTCGGCGATGGGCAAAGCAACTGACAATTTAATGGAGCTCGCACGACAAGTTTCTTCAGCGCCATCTGGTCGCGAAATGGACATGTTGCTGACCACTGGCGAACGCATCAGCATGTCGCTTTTGTGTATGGCGTTACAAGATCTGGGTGTTGAAGCAATGAGCTTTACTGGCAGCCAAGTTGGGATCATCACTGACACAGTGCACACACGCGCAAAAATTCTTGAGATCAAGGGTGACCGCGTTCGCGAAGCAATCGGTGAAGGAAAAGTTGCGGTCGTGGCAGGCTTTCAGGGCGTAAGCACTGAAAAAGAAATCACGACACTAGGTAGAGGCGGAAGCGATACGACTGCAGTTGCACTCGCCGCCGCTCTTAAGGCCGATGTTTGCGAAATTTATACTGATGTCACCGGAGTGTTTAGCGCCGATCCGCGACTTGTTTCGCAGGCACGAAAACTAAAACATCTTGAGTTTGATGAAATGCTTGAGATGGCTGGCGCAGGAAGCAAAG
This sequence comes from Ferrithrix thermotolerans DSM 19514, assembly GCA_945878705.1. Classification (GTDB taxonomy): domain Bacteria; phylum Actinomycetota; class Acidimicrobiia; order Acidimicrobiales; family Ilumatobacteraceae; genus BACL27. Next base: position 9,304 of record CAMCUE010000005.1, read on the forward strand.
TTCTTGCACTTCGCAGTGTTGAATTCGCACGCAATCACAATGTTCCGATTCATGTTCGCTCAAGTTTTACTTGGGAACAAGGAACTTGGGTAACGAGCGAAGAACGTAAAGGAGACAAAAAAATGGAAGATCCAATCATCTCGGGTGTTGTGCACGACGCAGGTGACGCAAAAATCACTGTGTTGGGGGTGCCTGACCAACCTGGCGTTTCTGCCGCATTGTTCGAACCACTGGCGAATGCAAATGTCAATGTTGACATGATCGTGCAGAACACTTCGACTGCAGGCACAACAGATATTTCTTTCACATTGCCAAAAACAGATGTTGCAATTGCCGAGCCGATTGTGCAACAAATCGCCAAGCAAGTAGGTGCGACGGGCGTAACACAAGATATGAACATCGCCAAGGTTTCGCTCGTTGGTGCAGGAATGAGATCAAGTCCAGGAATCGCCGCCAAAATGTTTCGTGTGCTGGCCGACAATAAAGTCAACATCGAGATGATTTCAACCAGCACAATCCGCATCTCTGTCGTCGTGGCGGCACCGATGCTTGAAACAGCGGTACGCGCATTACACACAGCGTTCAATCTTGATAGTGGCGAAGAATATTCGGCACCGCTTCCTGAACGCAAGTAGGTTTTTTAGAAATATGCAAACACGACGCTCTCATCATTTGCCGTGGCGCCGCGCCGGCAATCTTGCCGACAATGACTTAAGTGCCGACGATGTAGTTCGCGAGACTGGATGGGTATTCAATAATCAAACAGGTGACGAATTGAATCTCAAAGAATTTGTTGCCACGGGCGATAAAGAAGTTCAGCGGTATATTCGTTTGCTCGAACTTGAAAATATTTCTTTTGAATCATCGACGCTTCTTGAAATTGGAAGCGGAATCGGCAGGATGACTTCGACTTTTACTAATCGCTGCGAAAAAGTTATTGCCGCCGATGTTGACTCGGCATTTCTCGAGCGATGTCGCCAGACTGTTGCGCGCCTCGGGCGAATTGATCGCTTAAACACATTGCATGTGATCAACGGACGAACACTTAGCCTCAACGACAACTCGGTCGATATCGCATTTAGTTACATCACTTTGCAACACTGTCAGCCTCAAGACGCGCTCGAACTTGTAAACGAAGCGATCCGTGTTACTCGCAGCGGTGGCACAATCATCCTCAATTTTCGAACCTGGGTCAGAAGCGACATCGCCCTCGTACCGCTAGGCATCATTATGCGGTCCCTATGGAAGGTTTCGATTATTGGTCCTCGTCTTGCACGTTGGAGATGGTCGACAAGATTTGGATGGCAAGCCAACCGACTCAAGCCGGACACCGTGTTAGCAAAAGTCGCGCCGCAACTAATCGAAATAAAAGTATTCCATTCAAAAAAGCGAACACTAAAAGTACTAACCACTGGCAAAAACTCGATAAAAGTAATCCCAACAAACCGAATTAATCCAAGCCACTGGTGGTTAGTCGCTCAAGTATCATAAACGCGTGGCAAAAAAATTATCACTCGGAATAGTTGGCGCGACAGGAATGGTCGGCAGCGTGATGCAAACGTTGCTAGTCGAAAGAAACTTCCCAGCGACGTCGATCAGATTTTTGGCTTCAGCCAGGTCCGCCGGCAGTGTCGTTGACTGGAACGGTCAAAAAATAACTGTTGAAGATGCCTCAACTGCTGACACAAGCGACTTAGACATTGCTATTTTCTCAGCCGGGGCAACCACTTCGCGTGCAATTGCTGAAATTTATGCAAAACGCGGCGCGATCGTAATTGATAATTCTTCGGCGTGGAGAATGAACCCTGATGTGCCGTTAATAGTTTCAGAAGTCAACCCTGAAGATATCGCTCAGGCGAAACTTGGTATTATCGCGAATCCGAATTGCACAACTATGGCGGCGATGCCGGTGCTCAAGCCGTTGCATGATGCAGCAGGTCTTGTTCGAATGGTTGCAAGTACATACCAAGCAGTTAGTGGCATGGGTGTTTCTGGAGTTGCCGAACTACATGATCAAATCAAACTCGGTGCCCCAAATGCAAAAGACCTGACCTACAACGGTGAAGCAATTTCGTTTCCACCGGCTGTGAAGTTTCCAAAAACGATTTCAAACAATGTGATCCCGTTTGCAGGCACCTTGGTAGATGACGGCATGTTAGAAACTGATGAAGAGAAAAAACTTCGTAACGAGAGTCGAAAGATTCTACATATCCCGAATCTTCGCGTATCAGGAACTTGTGTTCGCGTACCTGTGTTTACTGGTCACTCGCTCTCACTAACGCTTGAATTTGATCGTGCGATCACTCCGGCTGAAGCAACAAAGATTTTGTCAAGCGCAGCAGGAGTGAGTCTGATGGATGTGCCAACTCCATTAGATGCGGCAGGCAAGAACGCAAGTTTCGTTGGAAGAATTCGACAAGATCACTCAATCGACGGAAATAAAGGCTTGGTGTTGTTTATTTCGAACGACAATCTTCGCAAAGGCGCTGCGCTCAACGCTTTGCAAATTGCTGAAGTAATCGTCAGCAACCGAAAATAATATTTAAGCTTCGACCGGCAGACCTTCGTGCCATTGCTCGCCAGCAGCAATCGCATTTGCTGCACGACGTAAACGCAACGAGTCAAGCGGCTTAATCAACCAACCCTGTGCCCCACTTCGCCGAGCGAGATGAACATCGGCGACACGATCGAGAAGCATTAAAACTGGTACCTCTGGTGCTCGCCCATCGCTGTGATCCAAACGCAAATCCATCGTTACTGCCATCGCTCCCATTGAGCCACTCTGTAAATCAAGTACCGCCAAATCTGGAGTCCGTTGCTTTATGGCTTGCGGCACATCGCGACCATCACTGCACACGACAAACGAGGTTTCAGGCGATCCCAGCGCAGCATGAACTTCGTCGAGAACCCACTGGGCATCTGTCGCAAGCAAAATGTGCACGCGCAAATGTTAGCGTAAGTTTCTCAACACACCCTTCGGAGAGTTAATTGCACACAGTGGCCAGTAATTTACGAACAATCGTCAAGGCAGGAATTCTGATTTTGCTGGCGACCTTGATTTTTGCTGGTACTGGCGCCGCTCAAGCGCAGGATATCTCTTCGGGTCAAGCAATAGATCTCGCACCTGTTGATGTTGTTGAAGTCAATGGATTAATAGACGAAATCGTGGTAAACGATATCGAACAAGCAATTGACCGTGCCGAAAACTCAACTTCGCAAGCGATTATTTTGCAGGTCAACTCGCAGGGTGGTGTGGTTTCTTCGGCTCGGCTGACACAGTTATTTAACCGAATAATCAATTCAAAAATTCCGATTGGTGTTTGGGTTGGGCCAACTACCGCCCGTGCTTATGGTGCTGCAGCACAGTTGTTAGCCGTTGCTGATGTTTCGGCGATGGCCGATGGCACACGCATCGGTAGAACTGGAAAATTACTTTCAACAACTGCTGGTCAAATAAGTTTCGGCGATGCCTCGACAAAGTTGCAAACCTCAACACTGAACTCACAACAGGCGAAAAAACTCGGTGCGCTAAAACTCACGACAGCTGACGCGGGCGTGCCGGTGTTACGCAATATGTTGCTAGCCCTAGACGGTCTAACAATTAAAGGCAAAACATTGCACACAGTGGTTGACGCCAAAGACGAAAACGGACAACTGGTTAGAGATGCTGCAACAACACGATTCTTTAAACTCGGACTGTTAGAGCGCTTGTTACACACAGCGGCAAGTCCACCCGTGACGTATTTATTGTTCATCATTGGGCTTGCGTTGTTGATCTTTGAATTTTTTACGGCAGGCATCGGCATTGCCGGAGTAGTTGGTGCAGTTTGTGTTGTGCTCGGCAGTCACGGCCTGGCAACGCTTCCGTTGCGTGGCCCAAGTCTCGTGTTGTTATTAATTGCAATGCTGATACTGGCAATTGATGTGCAGGTCGGCATCCCGAGATTTTTTACGGGCTTAGGTCTGACGCTATTTACAATTGCCAGCCTGACATTATTTAGACCAAGTGACGGCGGCGATGTTCGACTTTCTTGGCTGACACTTGCTTCTGGAATTGCAGCAATTTCACTTGCCTTTGTTGTCGGTATGCCTTCAATGGTGCGAACAAGGTTTGCTACACCGACAATCGGGCGTGAGTGGATGATCGGAAGCACTGGTATCGCAGTCGGTGAAATTAACCCACTCGGCGTTGTGAGAATTCACAATGCAAACTGGCGTGCACGAACAAATCGTTCAACACCAATTGATGACGGTCAAGAATTAAGAGTTGCCGCAATCGACGGCGTGACCCTTGAAGTTGAACCGCTTGAAGGTGCTGCTCGCGACTATCGCGAAATGCGCAAGCCTAAATAATTTTTTGCGCGAGTTAATTAGCTAGCTAACTAGCAAGTCGGGCGCCACCGACACGCAAATCCCCTGATCGTTTCGTAACCCCACGGCTATCTAAGGCTTCAAGTAATGGCACTGCATATTTACGAGTAATGCCAAGGTGCTCACGAAACTGAGAAACAGTAAACCCATTTGGATTGGTGATCAAAATTTCGACGACATTTAATCGCGCCGTTTCTAACGCCGAAATATGAAACGCAACCCCGTCAACCTCAACCAATACACCACGCTGAACAAGTTGGCGAACAGTATTGCGGTCGAGTGATTTAGCGTCAGGTGGTGTCAACCCAGCGCGAGCAAATAACGCAACATATGGATGATCAACGATTGAACTGGCGCCTTTTATGCGCGCTCGACCCATTTCAATAATGACATTTGGCAGTGTTGTCACAACTGACTGTTCATAATTTTTCAGTCGGGTGATCTCGATGCCATCAGGTTGCTTAGTTAAGCGTGTTGCTAAATCTTTTCTCACTGCGTCGTGCAACTCATCCGAAGTTAACCACTCACCCACTACTGGCGGACGAACTTCTCCGGTCAACAGTTCAAAATCACCGACCGTAATCCACTTATGTTCGGCAATTAATCGATCTGTGGAGTGATCGGGTTTTGCACGTGAGACACGCAGCACAGGATGAATGTCAAGTACTTCGCCACCACCAATGGTTTCTTGGCGACCAGATTCGCGAAGAATGTATCGGTCGCCTGGCAAAATTGCGAGAGATGAATTAATAGCAATCCGCACATAGCCGTTGTGGTCAGCACTTAATTCGCGGGCGCCAATCAGCCTGATCTTGGCAGAAAATTCTCCTGAGCCGATATACACCGAGTAACTTCCGCGTCGAGTGACACGATGTTTGAGATTAGGAACAATTTTTAACGATGCATCAAACATTGAAGTTGGTTTCCAGTGTTTTGAATTCACAAGCGCATCACCGCGATTAATTTCTTGATGTGAGATGCCAACAATGTTCAACGCACAACGATGCCCGTCATCAAGTGTCGTAACAGCTTTTTCGTGCTGTTGAATTTCGCGAATTCTAACTTTTTGTTGTGTTCGCACAACAACAAGTTCATCGCCGACTTCTAGTGAGCCATCTATCAAAGTTCCAGTGACAACTGTGCCCGCACCCTTTGCTGTGAACGAACGGTCAATCCACAGTCGAGGTCGTTGCTTTAAGGCTGAATTATTTTTTAGTGAATCACTTACAACAAGCTCATCTAGCGCTGTTCGAAACTTGTCCAGCCCAATTTGTGTCGCAACTGAAGTTGAAATAATTTCAGCATTCTCCAAAAACGAACCACTCACGAACTTCGCTATTTCATCGCGGCGACTACTTTCTAAAACATCATCGATCAAATCAACTTTTGTTAGTGCGATCACTCCCGAGTTGACACCAAGAAGTTTCAAGATCTGAAAATGCTCCTCAGTCTGTGGCATCCAACCTTCTTTGGCGTCGACGACTAAGACACATCCATCAATTGCCCCAACTCCTGCCAACATGTTGCGTAAAAAACGAATGTGACCTGGCACATCAATAAAACTTGCGACAGCACCTGACGGCAGCACAGTGTGCGCAAAGCCCAGATCGATAGTCATGCCACGACGCTTTTCTTCTTCCCATCTGTCGGGATCAGTGCCAGTTATCGCACGCACCAGCGAAGATTTACCGTGGTCAACATGACCCGCAGTCGCAATTACTGTCATCGCATTTAGCCAGAAATATCGCGCAACGCATCAACCAATAAATGATCGTCTTGTTTGCGCACGGTTCGTAGATCAAAATATGTTTTTGCATCTTTTACTCGAGCGATAATTGGCACTTGATGACCGCGCAATTTTTTGAGGTGATCACCAGCGATTACAACACCCACCGAGGCAATAGTTGCCCCTGGTGCTGACCCTGCCCCAGGAATTGATTCAAGTTCACAGACTTCTCCAACACCAGACTCGGTGATAATACTTTCGGCACGCGTTTTCAACTCAAAGACGGATGTAGTTGCCATTTTCCAAAAAGCAATCTCAGATGTCGCAGTTCGACGCAGATATGCAAGTGCTAAAGATTGCAGCGAAAGCATCGTCAATGAACCTGGCCTTAAAGCTCGCGCCAGCGGATGTTGTGCGCACGCATCCACAAGATCTGCGCGACCAGCGATTACTCCAGATTGAGGGCCACCAAATAGTTTGTCGCCACTGAACATCACCAGCGCAGCGCCGTCACTCAGTGTTTGTCGCGCTGCCGGTTCGTTGGCTAACCAAGACGGTGCTCGGCCATCAAGCCATGGGCAGGTGTTATCGATTAACCCCGAGCCAATGTCGGCAACAACCGGCACTGGCAGAGTTGCTAGTTCGCGCATCGGAGTGTCTTCAACAAAACCTGACACGCGATAATTCGACGGATGAACTTTGAGGACTAGCGCAATATCATTGCCGCGTTTGTCTATGGCTTTTTGATAATCGCGAAGTCGCGTGCGATTAGTTGTGCCGACATCAACTAATCGCGCCCCAGATTGCTCTGTTACTTCAGGGATGCGAAAGTTGCCGCCAATTTCAACACTCTCACCGCGTGAGACAGCAACATCTCTAGAATTCGCGAGCGCTGCAACGACCAAAAGAACTGCGGCAGCATTGTTGTTTACAACGATCGCCGATTCGGCGCCACAAAGAAGTGCCAGCAACTTTCCGACTGTGTCTTGGCGCGAGCCGCGTTCGCCAGTCAACATATTTAATTCAAGATTTGATGCACGACCAGATGTTTGAATCTCAATCGGCGCACGACCAAGGTTTGTGTGCAACAAAACTCCAGTTGCATTAATGACATCACGCAATAAAGTTTGAGAAAACTCGGTTGCCAATTGATCAGCCTGTTGCTGCACATTTGATACCGAATTTTCAGCGATCGCGCGTCGCGCACA
>CAMCUE010000006.1 GCA_945878705.1 Ferrithrix thermotolerans DSM 19514
GAAATCGGGCCAAATACGCGCTTAATTGACACGGTTGTTGGCTCGGGCTCACACGTTGAATCAACAGTTGCACGAAATTCGACGATCGGTAAAAATGCCCAAGTTGGACCGTTCGCAAACCTTGAACCCGGAAGTTCGGTCGCTGACAACGCAATCACCAGTTCGTTCTATGATGGTCAGCAATGACTCGGCCGAATGAAGTTAACAAGACGATAGACAAAGTCACTACGAAGCGCATGGCGCTTTATTCGGGACGAACTCACCCGGCGCTGGCCGAAGAAGTTGCTCAACATTTGAATGTGCAACTCGGCGAAGCGAACATCGTCGAGTTTGCCAACGGAGAACTTCGACCACGATTCGGTGAGAGTATTCGCGGTGGAGATGTATTTATTATGCAAACACACTGTGGTTTTGATGGACGCAGCATTAACGATTCGATCATGGAGCAACTAATCATGATCGATACCGCATATCGCGCATCAGCAAAACGCGTCACCGCGGTTTGTCCGTTTTATGGATACGCGCGACAAGATCGCAAAGCTGAAGGTCGAGAACCAATTACTGCGCGAATGATTGCCGACATGTTCAAAGCTGCTGGCTCAAAGCGAATGGTCTCAATTGATTTGCACAGCGGACAAATTCAAGGATTTTTTGAAGGACCAGTTGATCACTTGACTGCGATTCCTGTTCTTGAAGAATACGTTCGAAAAAATGCTAGAGAAGGACTCGTAATTGTTTCGCCCGACGCTGGCCGAGTAAAAGTTGCCGAGCGATTTGCTCAACATCTAACTGATATGAGTGCCGATGTTGCGTTCATAAATAAACGCCGTCCGAAGAACACAACCAATATCGCAGAAGCCAAAGAAGTAATTGGTGATGTTGAGGGCCGACTTTGCATTTTGGCTGACGACATGATCGATACTGGCGGGACAATTTGTAGCGCGGCTGAATTGCTATATACGCGCGGCGCTAAAGAAGTTTGGGCAATGGCGACGCACGGAGTTTTGTCAGGTCCAGCGATTGACCGATTGAATAAATCACCAATTACTCGCGTAGTGCTGACCAATACGCTGCCACTAGCTCCAGAAAAGAAAATCGCCAAGATTGAAGTCCTTTCAGTTGCCAAGATCCTCGCAAATGCTCTTTCAGCCGTATTTGAGGACACGAGCGTCAGCGAGCTATTTGGTGGCGAAAACCAATCTTGATTAGCTAGTAGCCGTTGAGTGGCAACAGCGCAGGCTCACCCATAGAATAAAAAGCCGTCAATCTATTGGCGCATTCATTCAACTTTCGGAGTTCCCATGGCTACAACCCTCAAAACAAATATCGGTCGTAAAATCGGCAGCGCTGAATCGCGTCGGCTTGTGGCAACAGATCATATTCCAGCAGTTATCTACGGACACGGAATGGTGCCAGTAAAAATAACTGTTGAACGACGCGACTTACGCGTGGCACTTGCCGGACCAGCGGGCGTTAACACAATTCTTGAACTTCAAGTTGGCGACGCAAAATATCCAGCAATCGTAAAAGAACTTCAGCGCGATCCAGTAAAGCGCGTTGTGCGACACATTGACTTCATGCAGATTTCTCTAACCGAGTTGATCACGATGGATATTCCGGTTCACCTCACCGGAATCGCTAAAGCAGTTTTGTCTGATGGTGGTCTTGTTGACGCGACTGTGAATACGATCCAAATTCGTGCAACCGCCGCGAACATTCCAAACGAAATTTTAATTGATGTCACTGCAATGGGGATGCAAGATGTGATTCGTCTTTCAGATATTGCACTGCCAAAAGGTGTCAGCGCGATCGGTGATCCTGATTTAGTTGTTGTAACTGTTCTCACTACAAAGACCGAAGAAGTCGCAACAGCTGCCGCTGCGCCTGCCGAAGGTGACGCTGCCGCTACCCCAAATGCGGGCGCTGCTCCAGCGGGCGACGCCAAACCGACAGCCTAAATAAAATCAATGGGGCTGTTCGGTCGCACCAAGCGACCTGAGCAACCTGAGCGTCGTGGCACGCCATTTGATGCACTTGTAATTGGATTAGGTAACCCTGGTTCAAAATATTCGCGAACGCGACACAATGTTGGTTTTGAGGCGATTGAACTTCTCGCATCGCGACTCGGCGTAAGTTTGAAAGCGAGCCGCGATCGAGCATTGACTGCCGAAATCAACGCGTCCAGCAAACATTTTTTATTGGCAACGCCAACTACATATATGAATGAATCGGGAAATGCAGTCGGTCCGCTAGCTCGACGCTTCGCGGTCACTGATCCACTGAAAATTATTATCGTGCATGACGAACTTGATCTTGAACCTGGCGTCGTAAAAATAAAATCTGGTGGTGGACTTGCGGGACATAACGGCTTGCAATCTGTGAAACAACATTTGAAGACACAAGATTTTATTCGTGTGCGAATCGGAGTCGGCAAGCCTGCTTCAAAAGAAGCCGGTGCTGATCATGTGCTCTCAAAAATTCCGGCACGCGAGCGAGAGTTGCTTGACATCTCAGTACAAATCGCCGCCGACGCCGTGCAGTTGATTATCGCTGAAGGTCTTGATGCCGCGATGCGCAACATCAATGCCCGTTAGGCCGACTCGCAATGACAGTTTTAGGCGAACTTGCGTCAACCCTTAGCTTTGACCCCGCACTAAGTGCTGCGCTTGGTGCCAAGAGTGCTTCAATAGTTTGTGCTGATCACACTTGGCCGTTATTACTTGCAGGTCTAATTCAACGCACCGAAAACGAAATTGTAATTGTTGCCGCACCAACTGGATTAATGGCCGGGCAACTACGCGATGACCTTTGTCAATTTCTGCCAGAACGAGATGTTGCATTGTTTTCGGCTTGGGAGACTTTGCCGTTTGAACGAGTCAGTCCAAATGTCGAAACGATGGGCAAACGACTTGAAGTTTTGTGGCGAATTAAAAATGATCCACCGAAAATAATTGTCACCGGTGTGCGAGCACTCCTTCAACATCTCAGCAACACCGTCGTTGAACCGATAGTTGTAAAGCAAAAAATGCAAGTTGAAATGGATGAATTAATTTCGACACTCGCACGCTTCGGGTACCGTCGCGAGGAACTCGTTGAACACCGTGGCGAATTTGCGCGGCGCGGTTCAATCATCGATGTATTTCCATCTACGGCCGATACACCAATTCGCATCGATTTGTGGGGAGATGAAGTTGATCGACTGACCGCGTTTAACGTCAACGATCAACGCAGCACCGACGACCTGACTAGTGTGCAGATTTTTCCCGCACGCGAATTAATTATCAACCAAGATGTTGCGGCTCGTGCGCAAGACTTAATCGCAAAAGAACCTTGGGGTCAAGAAAATTGGGAGCGGATTGCCCAGGGCGCGACCTTTGATGGCATGGAGTCTTGGTTGCCGTGGGTTGCGACCGACAGCGAAGTTCTAACTGATTTATGCGCCGAGTCAGCTTCGATTCATATTGTTTTGATCGAGCCGCGACGAATGCGCGACCGCGCGCGCGACCTAATCGCCGAGGAGGACGACCTAGCTCGGGCGTTGGCGTCAACTTGGTCACGCGATCCAGATCAGAAATATCCGAGACTTCACTCAGAGATTGAATCATTTTTAAAAAACACCAAAGCCGAGTCGATAATTTCGCTTAGTCCCGTTGCTGATTCGCCTGGGGCAACGAGCATTGAAACATCAACTTGGGGACAAGCCACCGGCGACACAGAAGCGCTCGCCAATCGAATTTTGCGCTTTGTGACAAAGAAATTTCGGGTCGTGATTGCTGCCGACACGCAAAGTTCTGCGCAAAGATTTTTTGAAGTACTGACACTTGAAGGCATCACTGTGCGATCGCTTGACCAAAATTTAAGCGCAATTTCAGAACCTGGCGTTTCAATTGTTGTCGCACCACTGCATAACGGGTGCATTATTAATGCACATGATCTTGCATTGATCACAGAGAGCGATCTGACTGGTCGCCGTCGCACACATCGCCACACCAAACCAGTCAAGCGCAGTTCTTCAAGTATCTTCGAAGATCTAAAGCCTGGCGACTATGTGGTGCATCATGTGCACGGCGTTGGCAAATATCTTGGAATGTCGAAGCAGTCGATGGGTGGCGTTGAACGCGACTACATGCAGTTGCAATACAACAACGGCAATTTATATGTTCCGACCGATCACATTGATGCGATCCGTCAATACATCGGTGGAGAAACTCCAACGCTTAACCGCATGGGTGGATCTGATTTCGCTCGAGCCAAGGCACGAGTGCGAAGTGCCGTTCGCGAAATTGCCCAAGAACTCGTTGTTTTGTATCAGCGTCGTGTAACCGCTGCCGGTCATGCTTTTGCCAGCGATACTGCATGGCAACACGAAATGGAAGCGGCATTTCAATTTGTTGAAACGCCAGACCAACGAATCGCGATCATTGATACCAAAGCCGACATGGAGCGTGAAGTGCCGATGGATCGGCTCGTGTGTGGTGATGTTGGTTTTGGAAAAACAGAAGTTGCGGTGCGTGCTGCATTTAAATGCATTCAAGACGGAAAGCAAGTTGCGGTTCTCGTGCCGACGACTTTGCTCGCAACCCAACACGGCACAACATTCAGCACGCGGTTTGCTGGATACCCAATTCGTGTTGAAGTGCTCTCGAGATTTTTGACAGCAACTCAAGCCAAACAAGTCTTGAAAGGTCTTGAATCAGGAGTTGTTGATTGCGTGATTGGCACACACAGATTGCTTCAAGATGGTGTGAAGTTTAAAGATCTCGGCCTTTTAGTTGTTGACGAAGAGCAACGGTTCGGTGTGCAACACAAAGAACAAATGAAACAGTTGAAGACGAATGTTGATGTTTTGACACTGACTGCGACGCCGATTCCACGGACACTTGAAATGAGTTTGGTAGGCATTCGAGATTTATCTTTACTGAATACTCCCCCTGCAGATCGGCAACCAATTCTAACTTTTGTTGGCGAAGAAGATGATCGAGTTGCGACAGAAGCAATTCGTCGCGAACTGTTGCGTGATGGACAAGTATTTTGGGTGCATAACAGAGTTCGCACAATTGAAGACCGAGCTCGCGAGTTGCGCGAGTTGGTACCAGAAGCGCGAATCATTGTGGCGCACGGCCAGATGGACGAAGCAAGACTTGAACGAGCCGTACAAGACTTCTGGGAAGGAAAATATGACGTGCTGGTGTGCACGACAATTATTGAAAGTGGAATCGACATGCCGACTGTCAATACGCTCGTCGTCGAACGCGCCGACCTATTGGGTCTTGGGCAATTGCACCAACTTCGTGGCCGCGTCGGTCGCAGCGGACAACGCGCCTACGCATATTTATTTCATCCCCGAGATCGCGCACTATCCGAAGCTGCATACGAGAGGCTTCGCACAATCGGTGAAGCGACCGAACTTGGAAGCGGATTCAAAATCGCGATGCGCGATCTTGAAATCCGTGGCGCTGGAAACCTTCTGGGAGAAGCTCAAAGTGGACACATCGCAGCAGTCGGATATGACCTCTATTGCCAACTCGTGACTGAAGCCGTCGCCGAAATGAAGGGCGAAGAACCGAAGATCCCAGTTGAGTTGAAAATTGATGTTCCAATCACGGCGTTTTTGCCGAACGACTATGTCGCAAAAGAAGAGTTGCGACTTGATGCCTATCGCCGACTCGTTGCAGTCAGAACGCACGCCGATGTTCAAGACATCAGAGCGGAATGGCAGGATCGCTTTGGAGAACTGCCCCCGCCCGCCGAGTCGTTGTTGATGGTCGGCGCCCTTCGTGCCGAGTGCCATCGAATCGGTTTGCGTGAAATTATCGTTTCAGATAATCGAGCCAAACTCTCGCCGATAACTCTTAAGGCAAGCGAGTCAATGCGCCTTGTGCGATTGTCGCCATCGGCAACATATCGCGAGCAATCCAATGATCTGAGTATTGCGATTCCGCGCGGTCAAGAGCCCGCAACATATCTAGTCGGCTTTATGCAAGAACTTGTCGAAGAAGTGGCACTAGTGTAAGTGCGATGAAAAATAACAAAACAAATACTTTCCGTCTCGTAACGACTACTTTTGTGACTCTTGCAGTTGTTGTCGCGAGTTGTGGTTCAACTTCAAACTCTGCCGCCGAAATGGGTGGCACAAAAATTTCACGAGACGAACTTGAACTGACAATTACCGAACTTAGCGACGCCGGACAAACACCAGTAGTTGACGGTGAGATCCCAGGCGATACCGCGCGAAGTGTTCTTACGGCTTTGCTTCAAGGTGCTGCCGCAGATGTGATCCTCAAGACATATGGACAAGAGATAACCAAAGCCGACCGTGACGAAATCGCTGTGTCGGTCAGCCAAAATACAGACACGACTGAATTCACAGAACACCTAAAGAATTTGATTATTGAACTTAACGCTGGAGGACTCGCTCTGGGCCGAGTTTCTGCACCGGACGCCGAAACAGCAGCAAAGATGTACGACAAAGCACCGGCATCACTCGGCGTGATGTGTGTTCGACATTTAGTCGTCAAAGAAGAGGCCAAAGCCAAAGAAGCGCTTGCGAAAGTCTTGGGGGGTGCTGACTTCGCCGAAGTTGCCGGAGAATATTCAATTGAGCCAAATGCAAAAGAGTCTGGTGGTGCTCTGTCTGGCGAAAAAAATGCATGCATGCTACTAAGCGAATATCAAAATAGTTTTGATCCGGATTTTACGGCTGGTGCATTACTCGCTAAGCCTGGCGTTGCAACTGGCCCAGTTAAATCGAGTTTCGGATATCACATTATTTTGATTCGACCATTTGTTGAAGTAGCAACAGACATCTCGGCATTACTTGAAGCAAATGCTGGAGTACTTCTTTTAAATGGATACCTTGCGACTACAAAGATAAAAGTCGACTCTGCCTACGGCCGCTGGAACCCTGCCAGTGGCACCATCATCGCAAACTAAGTTGACAAGCGCATGACCGCGCAAATCACAGTTGTTGGACTTGGCCCAGGCTCGGCTGGTTCGATAAACCACGAGACCTTACAAGCAATCGAGCGAATCAAATTTCGCTTCACTCGAACTACTCGTCATCCGACTTCTCATCTAATCGAAGGTGCCGTGAGCTTTGATGCCGAATACGAGCGCCACAACTCATTTGACGAGGTTTACACGGCGATTGCTAAACAACTGATTGCGGCCGCACATCAACACGGACAAATTCTCTACGCCGTGCCAGGTTCACCGCTCGTACTTGAGCAAAGCGTGCAATATTTGTTGCAAGACACAACTGTTGATGTCGTACTAATACCTGCGATGAGTTTTTTAGATGTTGCCTGGAATGAACTCAAAATCGACCCTGTCAGCCAAAGCGTGCGAATGATTGATGGACATCTTTTTGCAGAGCTTGCCGCGGGCGAACGAGGCCCGCTACTTGTAGCGCAGTGCCATGCCAAATGGGTGCTATCAAATATCAAACTTGCACATGAGTCTGCAACTGGCGATGAGCCGGTTGTGATTTTGCATCACCTTGGATTAGAGGATCAGCAAGTGATCACAACTTCATGGCAAAACCTGGATCGCGAAATTGAACCCGATCATTTAACTACTTTGTATATTCCAAAACTCGCCGAGCCAATCGCTGGGGATTTAGCAAGATTGCACAAATTATCACGAACATTACGCGAACAATGCCCATGGGATCGTGAGCAGACACACGAATCACTCGTGCGCTATTTGATTGAAGAAACTTACGAAGTTGTCGATGCAATTAATCAACTTGATCCAGATGACCCGTCGACCGATGAAGCATTAATTGAAGAACTCGGCGACTTGCTGTATCAAGTTGAGTTTCACGCCACAATTGCCGAACAACAAGGTCGCTTTAGTATCGCCGATGTTGCCAACTCGATTCACGACAAACTTGTGCGAAGACATCCGCATGTGTTCGGCAATGTCAGCGCCGATTCAGCAGACCAAGTCGTCTCAAATTGGGATGCCATTAAACAACAAGAACGCGGCGAAGTTGACAGCAAATCAGTTTTCGATGGTGTCGCAGCTGCTGCGCCAGCACTGATGTATTCGAGCAAACTTCAAAAGCGGGCTGCCGAACAAGGATTTGATTGGCCGAATAGTGATGGCGCCTACGAAAAAATTACCGAAGAGATCGGCGAGTTGCGCGACGCGGTGCGACTTAACAGCGACCCACAAACTATTCAAATGGAACTTGGAGATGTTTTATTCAGCGTTGTTAATTTGTCACGACATCTTGGCGTTGATGCTGAGACAGCTCTGCGAAGTGCTTCCGAGAAATTTAAGAACAGGTTTGTTGGCGTGGTCGACTTGGCAATCCAGCGGGGTTTAGATTTATCAAAGTGCTCCCTCAAACAACTTGACGAACTTTGGGACGAGATAAAGTTGAGACAATGACCGCGATCGCAAACATTCTTGGTCGCGAAGTTTTAGATTCACGTGGCAATCCGACTGTTGAAGTTGAAGTATTGCTTGAGTCTGGAGCGCACGGTCGAGCGATAGTTCCATCTGGGGCTTCGACCGGTGAACATGAGGCTGTTGAACTGCGCGACGGTGGCAAGCGATTCTTGGGTAAAGGCGTGTTACAAGCGGTCGGGAATGTAAACAACGAAATATGCGATGCAATCATCGGGTTAGATGCGCTTAACCAACTCGCAGTAGATCAGAAAATGATCACACTCGATGGCACAGAAAATAAATCAAGATTGGGAGCAAACGCGATGCTCGGTGTGAGTCTCGCTGTGGCTCGCGCAGCGGCAAGCGCCCGCGCTCTTCCGCTATACAAATCAATTGGTGGCGACGAAGCTACTACTTTGCCAGTGCCGATGATGAACGTGCTCAACGGTGGAGTTCACGCTGACAACAACATTGACTTACAAGAATTTATGATTATGCCGATTGGTGCCACTCGATTCAGCGAGGGGTTGCAATGGGGCGTAGAGACTTATCACACCCTGAAATCTTTGTTGCGCGCCAAAGGTCTTTCAACAGCAGTTGGCGATGAAGGTGGTTTTGCACCGAACCTTGCGAACAACGAAGAGGCAATTGAGTTTCTGGTTGATGCAATCACGCGCGCAGGTTTCAAACCAGGTGTCGATATCGCTATCGCACTTGATCCAGCGATGAGCGAACTGTATAACGATTCGCGGTATCACCTCGCAGGAGAAAATAAAATCTTCACTGCTGATCAACTTGTTGAATGGTGGAAAACTCTGGTTGATAAATATCCAATTGTCTCAATTGAAGACGCCATGGCTCAAGACGACTGGGAAGGCTGGGCGACACTTTCATCTGAACTCGGCTCGCGAATTCAATTGGTCGGCGATGATCTGTTTGTGACAAATACAAAGCGCCTACAACAAGGCATCGATAAAGAAATTGCCAATAGTGTGTTGATCAAAGTAAATCAGATTGGCACTCTCTCTGAGACTCTCGACACAGTTTCATTGGCAACCAAAAACGGATACACCTGCGTGATGAGTCATCGCAGTGGCGAAACAGAAGACTCGACGATCGCCGATCTGGCTGTGGCAACGAATTGTGGTCAGATAAAAACTGGTGCTCCAGCGCGAAGCGATCGCGTTGCGAAATACAACCAGTTACTTCGCATCGAACAAGATCTTGGGTTGAAGGCTAAATATCCTGTTTTATTTGGACACTCCACCAAATAAAGCATCCTGCCAGCCACAATAGATAGGTGGATGAATCAAGGCGGTGGACTCGAAGGGTTTTTGCCCCATTCGCCATAATCTGCATTGGCTCGCTGTGTATAGCGCTTTTTGTATTGCCACTGCGTACATGGAACAGACAACGCACCGTAATCGCGCAACGAACTGAGCAACTTAGCGCGTACGAAGACATCAACGCTTCGTTGCAAGAAGAAGTCGACACTCTCAAGACACCCCAAGGTGCCCAAGAAGCAGTTCGCTCGCAGTTGGGTTACCTTGCGCCGAGCGAAAAGCGGGTTCCGCTTCTAAAATCGCCTTCAGCGTCGGGCGATCTGCCAGACCGTTGGCCATATTCGATCGTCACAAATATTTTAAAGATTAAATTAGAAACTTCTACCGCCGACCCAACATCTGGAATATTAAGCAAACTTCAGCCGTAATATAAGGCGAGATATAAAACTAATTGTCTAGGGAGTAATTGTGGCTGGAAGCATTTTAGGTAATCGTGTTTTACGAAAAGAAGACCCGAAGTTTCTCACGACTGGTGGCAAGTACATCGAGGATCTCAATGACGAACCGCTTTTTGCTGGAGCGTTGCACGTAACTTATGTTCGCTCAACTGTTGCTCACGCAAAAATTACGAACATAGATTTGTCTGAATGCAAAAATGCACCTGGCGTAGTTGCAGTTTTTACTGCCCAAGATTTGGGTCTCGAAGAAGAATCTTCTGGTTTTAACGCCGCGGCCAAGCGCGCGCATTTAGCAATCGGCAAAGTGCGATGGGTTGGCGAACTCGTTGCCGCAATAGTCACAGAACGCGCCGATCAAGGCGAAGACGCAGCCGAACGCGCGATTATTGATTACGAAACTCTTGAACCACTAATTGATTTAGAACATGCGATGACAAGCACGAATTTAATTTACGAAGAATGTGGCACCAACATCGTCATGGGCACAGTCGAAATGGGAATGCCAGACAATACGGGTGACGAACTTTTCAAAGACTGTGAAGTTGTCGTCAAGGGTCGGTTTATGAATCAGCGCGTTGCCCCATGCCCACTTGAAGCACGCGGTTCGGCAGCAACATGGATAGACGGTCGTCTAATCCAATGGATCTCAACACAACACGCTCAAGGTGTTCGTAACGAAGTTGTCAAGGCGAACAAAATTGACGCCGAGCAAGTGCGAATCATTACTCCAGATGTGGGTGGTGGGTTTGGTGCCAAAATCAGTGCCTACTCTGAAGAATTATTGCTTGGCAATATTTCAAAGCATGTCGGCAAACCAGTGCGTTGGCGTGAGACACGCAGCGAATCAATGGTTGGCCTCGGACATGGTCGCGCGCAACTGCAATACATCACTATCGGCGGCACAAAAGAAGGTCGAGTTACTGCGTACCAGTTGAATGCAATTCAAGATTCGGGCGGCTGGGTTGACGTTGGCACTGTGCTTGCACCGTTTATGACTCGCCCAATGGCTCAAGGCGTTTACGACATCGAAAAAATGGAATGCCGAACAACCTCTGTTGTTACCAACACGACACCGATTGTTGCCTACCGAGGCGCAGGTCGACCTGAAGCAACAGCGGCAATTGAACGCGCAATGGATTTATTTGCAGCCGAGATTGGCAAAGACCCAGTTGACGTTCGTCGAATGAATTTGATACCAAAATTTATGCAACCATACGCGACAAAAATTGGTCATACTTACGATGTCGGCGACTACGGGACCGCTCTCGATAAAGCACTTGCTGTTGCAAAATATTCTGAGGCGCGCGCCGAACAAGCCGAGCGACGCAAGCGTGGCGACAAAATTCAACTCGGTATCGGCGTGAGTATTTACGTCGAGATAACTGGTGGCGTTGACCCAATGCAAGAGCACGCCAAGGTAAACATATTGCCGAACGGACGGGCGGTCGTCTACACAGGTACTTCACCGCACGGGCAAGGACATGTGACTTCGTGGGCGATGATTGCCAGCAGTGAAACCGGAATCTCAATCGAAGACATAGATGTTGTGTGGGGCGACACAGATCTAGTGCCAAATGGCGGAGGCACGATGGGCTCACGTTCATTGCAACATGGTGGTGCAGCAGTTCAAAAAGTTTCAATAGAACTTGTTGATGAAGCACGCAAACTTGCTGCACGATTACTCGAGGCAAACGAGAGCGATGTCGTGCTGGATAAAAATACTGGTGCGTTTCATGTTGCTGGAACTCCAGCGATTTCAAAGTCATGGTCTGAAATCGCAACTGCCGCTGACACGAAAACTGGAATCACCCAAGAAGGAATCTTCGTTGCAAGTTCTGCGACGTTTCCGTTTGGCTCTCACGTTGCCATTGTTGAAGTCGACATTGAAACCGGTCAGGTGAAACACCGACGACACATTGCTTGTGACGACGCTGGCAAAGTTGTTAATCCACTAATTTTGGATGGCCAGATTCATGGCGGTATCGCCCAAGGCACAGCACAAGCATTGCTCGAAGAGTTTCGCTATGACCAAGACGGCAACCCGATAACGACAAACTTCGCCGACTACACATTTATTTCTGCAGTCGAACTACCAAGTATTGAAGTTGTGCACATGGAGACACCAACTTTTGTAAACCCGCTCGGCGCAAAAGGCATCGGTGAATCGGGCTCAATCGGTTCAACACCAGCAGTGCAATCTGCAGTGATTGATGCGCTGTTGCATTTGGGTGTTCGTCACATCGACATGCCAACAACACCAGAGCGTGTTTGGTCGGCAATTGCTAACGCGTCTGCTTAATCAAAGTCGGCAAATTTATCGTATTATTTCAAGGTGACAAACTCGCCGATAATCGCAGAAGATCTTGTCCGTCACTTTGGTGATGTACAAGCAGTCAAAGGAATCAACTTAGAAGTTAAGGCCGGTGAAATATTCGGCTTTCTTGGGCCAAACGGTGCTGGCAAAAGCACAGTAGTGCGCATGTTGACAACTCTGTTGCGACCAACATCTGGAACGGCACACGTCGCAGGTTACGACGTTGTCAAAGAGGCCGACAAAGTTCGACGCAGTATCGGAGTTGCACTACAAGATGCGGCGATTGACCCATTGATGACTGGCGCGGAACTTTTGGCATTGCAAGCGGTGCTATACGGCATTCCATCGGCGATGATGAAAAAACGTTCAGATGAATTACTTGAGCGCGTCGGGCTAACCGCTGCAGCATCACGACGCGTATCAACTTACTCGGGCGGCATGCGTCGCCGACTTGATCTTGCACTTTCACTGATTCACCAGCCGACTGTTTTGTTTTTGGATGAGCCCACAACTGGCCTAGACCCAATGAGTCGCCTTACGTTGTGGGAAGAAGTTCGTCGGCTGAATAAAGAAGGTACGACCGTAATGCTGACAACACAATATTTAGAAGAGGCTGATCAACTTGCAGACAGAATTGCGATCATTGATCACGGCCGAATTGTTCGCGAAGGAAAACCAGTTGATTTGAAAGCAAGCGTTGGCGCACCGACCCTAATTATAAAAACCCAAACTGATCAAGAAGAGCGTGCGAAAACTGTGCTTGTCGCTTTTGGTGATTTGCGTCCAGGTGCTCAAGGTGAACTTGGGGTTGGTTTGCGTGGTGGCGCAACTCAAGTTACAGATGTGATTCGCAAACTTGATGAAGCAGGCGTGCATGTGCAGCATCTCGAAATCAACGAGCCAAGTTTGGATGATGTTTTCGCTGAAGCCACTGGCTACCGACTTGAAGGCTCAGATAATGCGCCATCAGCCGGTGATAACGGTGTTGACGAACCACAGACGAAGAAAAAGTCGCGTCGAGGCCGTAAGTGACAACTAGTTCGGTTCGTCAAACAATGGCACTAGCCAAACGATCAACCCTTGAACTTTTTCGACAACCAGCGGTTGTCGTGCCAAGCATGATTTTTCCGTTGTTCTTCGCATTTCTCGGCAACTCTTCGTTCGGTAAAACAACGTCGTTGCCAGGGTTTCCAAAAGTTTCTTCATACTTGCAATTTCAACTTGCAGGCACGATTACTCAAGGTGTTTTATTCGGTTCAGTAACTGGCGCAGCAGCACTTGCAACTGATATTGAGAGCGGCTTTTTTGATCGGTTGCTGGCAGCACCAACATCTCGCACAGGAATAGTGTTTGGACGATTGGCCGGAAGCGTTTTATTTGGTGCGTTTTCAACTGCCGTCTTTATCTTCGCATTACTGCCCTTTGGTGCAGATGTTGCAGCGGGCATTCGCGGCATCATTGCAATGATCGTTAGCGGTGCTTTAATTTCACTTGCAGTCGGCGCACTGATGTCTTCAATCGCATTAAAGACTGGTTCATCAGAAGCTGTTCAAGGAACATTTCCGTTGCTATTTATTTTATTGTTCTTCTCGAGTGCGTTCTTTCCGCGCGAAACAATGAGCGGAATTTATAAAACAATCGCTGGTATTAATCCAATTTCTCATCTTGTTGAAGGTCTGCGTGCGCTTTCACTTGACGGCTTCACCGCGTCGGCATTGGCCCGAGCAATTCTCGTTCCCTTAGCAATTGCGATTGTCGCGCTAGTAATTGCAAATTCACAACTGCGTAAGCGTCTGAGGTCAAACTAATGAACACTGCATCACACACGACGACGCAAATATCGACGCGTGCGATGATTCATGAAAAAGATCTTCACACAACCACGATGCGCAGTGCCGGGCAATTGATAAAACGCAGTTTGATTAACACTCGCCGACTTCCGTCGGCATTTATCCCAACTTTGGCGATGCCGATATTTAATATGGTTTCTTTCTCAGGAACATTTTTCGCATTGACGAAACTGCCGGGGTTCCCAACCGACAGATCAGTCAACTGGTTTATGCCACTCGGGCTGGCAATGGGTTCTGCGTTCAGCGGAGTTGGACTTGGTTTTTCTTTAATCCGTGATTTAGAAAATGGTTTCTACGATCGCTTGCGAATGTCGCCGACTTCACGCCTGTCACTTATTGTTGGTCCTTTACTTGCAACATGG
>CAMCUE010000007.1 GCA_945878705.1 Ferrithrix thermotolerans DSM 19514
TTAAAGGTTCGTGGGTTTAAACAAATGCAACGAGCACTAGACCACGACAAGCAAGACCGACCAATCGTGAAGAAATTAAAATGACAACTCTTGTTACGGGTGGCGCTGGATATATCGGTGCACATACGGTGCGAGCGTTGCAAAACGCCAAACGAGATGTTGTCGTACTTGACACCCTTGAACGCGGCAACAAAAAAGCCGTGATTGACGCAAAGTTAATTGTCGGAGATATTGCCGATCAGAAACTTGTCGCCAAGATTTGCCGAAAATACAAAGTTACAAATGTTGTGCATTTTGCTGCGTACAAAGCAGTTGGCGAATCAATGACACATCCGATGAAATATTGGCAGAATAATGTTTCGTCGACCCTGAAGTTGCTTGAGACACTGCAGGCTCATGATATTTCACGATTTGTTTTTTCTTCTTCGGCATCTGTGTATGGCACTCCGAAATCTTCACCAACTACAGAGAATGAGCCGACCAACCCAGAGAGTGTTTACGCCGAAACAAAATTAGCGGTCGAAAATATTTTAAGATCACTCGCTATAGATGGCTTGAACTCGGTTAGTTTGCGCTATTTCAATGCCGCCGGTGCGAGCAGTGACAACAAAATCGGCGAAGACTGGACGACCTCGCAGAATCTGATTCCAAGAGTGATGCGTGCGTTGTTGGACGACAAATTCAAATTTGAAGTATTTGGTAATGACTATGCGACTCCTGATGGCACCTGCATTCGCGACTACATACATGTTGAAGATTTAGCAGTTGCCCACGTCAAGGCTCTTGAATATCTTGAGTCGTACGGTAAGACGACGGTTTGCAATATTGGCACAGGAAAAGGCACATCAGTAAAACAACTGCTTGAGATGACAGCCGTTGTCGCTAAACGCGAAGTGCCGCACACGATTGGTGCGCGCCGAGAAGGTGACCCAGTAAGCGTTTACGCCGATGTAACACTTGCGAACAAGGTTTTGGGTTGGCACGCAACTCAAGATTTGCAAAGCATCATTCAGTCGGCGTTCACTTGGCATAGTACGCATCCGAATGGATTTCGCTAGAAACTAGACGGGCATATTTGATCGTTGCCGATCAAGCCATCCGAGCAAAACTGCGATTGCTCGCGGGTCATGACGAAGTCTGTGACCAGCGCCGGGAATAATTTGCAAATCTGCCGACCCGTGTGCTTCAGCGAGAACTCGAGAATCAGCCGTCGGTACGCTTTCATCGTCGTCGCCATGCAGCAGCAATAACGGTCGCGGTGCAAATCTTCGAGCAGCATCTGTTGGTCGAAACCGGCGCAACTCACGACTCCACTCGTCGTACGACTCAGGAAACTTTGGGTTGTGAATTGCCCCAACTTCACGAACATGCTCGAGAAACCTTCGCGGCTGTGCGGCCCAGTCGTCAAAATCTGCGTGCGGGCCAAGCAATGCACATCCATTAACTCGCGGATCATCAGCACCAGCACAAAGTGCCAGCGATGCACCAGTGTTGGTGCCGACTAGCCAAATGCCACTGGGTGAAACTTGTGCAACTAGATGATCAATTGCCGCTCGCAGATCATCAACCCAACCTTGCATTGAGAAATCACCACCACTTTTTCCGCATCCACGAAAAGTAAAAGTCATTGCCGCCCAACCAAGTTCGTTAGCGACTCGATCAATTAATTCTGGAAACGTACTCGCCGAATGTCGTGCATCATTTAATGCAACTGGAAACCCGTGACACAATAACATTCCGGGTAACGCACCTGTTTTACCAGAAGGTTTTGCGAGATAACGCTCGATCGAAATATCTCCCGATTGAAACTCACCGTTCACTGTGACGACAGGCGTTCAGTAATTAGGCGCGAGGTTTGCGATGGCGTCGTACCTTGGCAGAAGTGGCAAGTTTGTAACCGCGATTACGAGCCTCAGGAAGAGTGTCAGGCGCAAAACAAAGACCAACTTCTTGATTGACGATGTCGTCAATTATCTCTGCATATGTCTCAGCATCTAAGGCGTCAACGTCGTATACCAACTGCGTTCGTTTGTCGCCGAGGTAACGCGTATGGGCAAACCGTGTGGATCTTTGCATAACTCAAATCTAGCCGTCGCTTCGTTTGGCTCGTCGCAATCTGCTTATTATTATCACTATGGCTGGCCAAGAAACAATGCCAATAAAAATTGATTTCTTTTTTGACATCATGTGTCCATGGGCGTACCAAACATCTATCTGGATTCGAGAAGTACGACGGACAATAGATCTTGATATCAATTGGCGCTTTTTCAGTCTTGAAGAAATAAATCGCGAAGAGGGAAAGAAACATCCATGGGAACGCGAACTCGCCTACGGCTGGACACCGCTTCGAATTGCTGCGTGGCTGCGACGAATTGATATGGATCTTTGTGACGACTGGTATTTGGTTGCCGCGCGTGCCCTGCATGAACACGGTTTGCGACCCTACGAGCAAGCAACTGCTCGCGAACTTCTTCAAAGTATTTCTGCTCCAGACAATACATGGGATGAAGCAATCGCCGATAAATCAACTCATGACGATGTCCGCCACGACCACGAAGAGTCGGTCAATAAGTTTGCGGCATTTGGTGTGCCACTAATTGTTTTCGAAAATGGTCGTAGTGTGTTTGGCCCAGTCGTCGTGCCGCCGCCACTCGGCGACGAAGCGCTTAAACTTTGGAGTCTGATGCAGAGTTATAGCGAAATACAGGGTCTGTACGAGATCAAGACCCCAAAGACACAACACGATCTAGAAAATATCGAGAAAGTTTTCTCACCGTATTTGAAAGCGCGTGAGTGGCGAACTGTGCAGACACCGGCGCCATGAGCGGAAGCGACTATAAAAAGACTCTCGAGTTATTATTCGATACTTTGGCGTCACTACGCAACCTTTGTACTGGCTTGACTGAGTCACAATTCAAGACACCGACTCAGTGCCCGGGTTGGACTGTGCAAGACAATCTTTCACACTTGATCGGCACAGAAAAATCTATGGGCGGTCAGGGCTCAACAACGCATCGGGCTACTTCGCTTGAGTTTGTTAAAAATCCAATTGGAGAGATGAACGAGCACGAGGTTGACGCTCGTCGCTCACTGACTGGGACTGAAGTTCTAAAAGAATTTGTTCAAGTGATGTCTAGTCGCCGCGCTCAACTCGAGTCAGAGCCCGAAGAATATTTCACCAAGGAAGCGATGACCCCGACGGGCAAAGGTACAGTGGCTGATTTTTTGCATATTCGAGTAATGGATTGTTGGGTGCACGAACAAGACATGCGTCGCGCACTAAATATTGTTGGTAACCAAAACTCTGCAAGTGGAGAGCTCACTGTTGACCGGCTGTGTCGGACGCTGCCGATTGTCGTTGGTAAACGGGCCGCCGCCCCCGAAGGATCGTCTGTAATTATTCACATCACTGGACCAATTGTGCGTGAGATCGCAATTACTGTCGTTAATAGTCGAGCAACCGTTGTTGCACAGTTGAGTAATCCACCTGTGATGGAACTATTTTTTGACAGCAACGCTTTTGTTGAACTTGCAACAGGTCGCGCCACAGCAGACGGGACCCGTGCCAAATGGAAAGTCACAGGTGACACAGATCTCGGTGAACGGGTTGTTGCCGAAATAAACATGATGATCTAGCAGCGCTTCTTTAGCCGGTGCCAGTCTGAGTTTCGCTATCCTTAAGAAGTCATGGTGTCGCCTAAATACGACCCCGCAGTCGTTCAACAAAAACTTGCAGATTTAGCGAGACGCGATGCCGAATTCGCGAGGCTCGCAGAAGCCCGTGAGCAACAGCGTCAACTTTCAACTTACGGATCAGTTCGTGAATATCAGTTTCCGCCGAACACAACTCAAGTTCATGTCACAAACTGGGTGCATGGTGGATGGTTGCGTCCAGTGCGATTCATCTATCGAAACATTCCACGGCCATTACGAAAATATTTGAAACGGTTTTGGACATGAATAGTTTTATGGTTTTGACAGACGCACAAGATGCGACTCTGGATGACCTTCGACTGACGCACAAATCACTCGTACTTTCTGGTGCAAATGAACTGACTTGGGTAGTTTTCGGTGCCGGTCCAGACATTGTTAAAAAGCTGCGCAAACGTTTATTTTTTGGGCGAGTGAAAATCGTTACCGAAATTGATGAGCCTGTCAGAAATGATCAAGCAAATGACGCACTAATCGTATTTCTTGATGCTGGCGACGCGTTGCAACGCGAGTCTTTACTTATTGTTGGTGATTTTATTTTGGCAGAGCCAGATGTTGAACTTATTTACGGCGACTCTGGGCATCCAACCAACGAAAAAATTGAACAACTTAGTTTCGCAAGACGCCCAGGTTGGTCCCCGGAAAGACTGCGCGCGCACTGCTACGTCGGCCCAACCCTGATTGCTCGCCTTGACCTCGTTAGTCGTATTGGCGGACTCAAAGACTTGACTCTGCGTCACTCGCACGATCGCGCACTGCGATTATCCGAGAATGCAAAAAAGATTTCACGGATCGCCGAAGTGCTCACTATTGCAAAGTCAAACGACTCTCGCCCGTCAGCATCTCTTGAAGCGGTTATTGATCACTGCCAGCGAGAAAACATCGACGCCGAATGTGAGTTTGATGCAAATGTTCCGTGCGTGCGTGTGAAAAGACGCTTAATAAAGCAACCAACAGTTGCAGTAATCGTCGCCACGCGCGGCACCTCTGCTGAAGTTTTTGGAGAACAGCGCGTGCTGGTTGTTGAAGCTGTGCGCAGCCTGTTTGAAAGATCAACCTACCAGAACTTCAATGTGGTCGTCGTCGCTGACACACCCACTCCGGCCAGTGTCATTCAGAAATTGCAAGATCTGGGTGGTGATCGATTAGAAATTATTAATTACGACCGACCATTTAATTTTGCAGAAAAAAATAATCTTGGTGCAATGTCTTGCGAGTCAGATCTAATTCTTTTACTCAATGATGACACCGAAATAATTACCGACGATGCACTTGAAGTTATGGTGGCGATGTTTAATGACCCTCAGGTCGGCGTTGTTGGCCCGATGTTATTGTTTGAAGACTCAACAATTCAGAGTGCAGGACATATCTTCAGCCCAGACCCAACGGATCTGTATCGTGCGCGAAGCCCAGAGACTTCTGGGCCGCAAAATCTTTTACGAGTACAACGCGAGGCATCAAGTCTGATTGCTGCGTGCATGTTGATTCGTCGAGACGTCTTTGAACAAGTCGGCGGCTTGTGCTTGGGATTCCCTGGCAATTGGAACGACATAGATTTCTGCCTGAAGGTCCAACTTGCCGGCTATCGCGCGATCTTTACTCCGCATGCACATTTATTTCACTTTGAATCAAAAACTCGAATTGCAAAACGAGTTGACGCCGAAGTCGGCAAACTCGGTGCACGATGGGGTTCAGTGCTTGATGATGACCCATATTTCAATCCACGATTACAGCGATATACAAATATTTGGAAAACCGACTCAACTTCTAAACGCTCCATCGACGAGGCGTTGGCTAACTAATTATTTCAGTTTTTGGCGACTGGCCCGACAGCGCCGATGGCATCAAAATATTCGAGGTGCGCTTGCACCACATGTACAACATCAACATCTTCTAAAATATCGATGCGATTTTTCTCTGCAGCACCGAGTAAATACGCCGTCACTGTTTCTTCGCTGATCACAATCTCTTCAACGATGTCTTGACGGCGGTCAATTACTCCAAGTGGTTGCAGTCCCTTGTCGTGCAACCAGCGCATATGAAACACAAGCAGTTTGCGCAATTCTTCAAAAGTCAGACGGGCCTGTGAGTCGCTTGGCAGACGATCGGCAACGTATTTTGTCGCCTGTTCAAGTTCGTAAACTGCCCGTGGCGCAAAACTATCGAGCCGGCGCGCTTCACGACCAACAGTTATCGCAGCGATCGCAAAGACGAGCAACGTCGCAAGAATTATCGCAAAAATTAAAACCGCAGACATGCGGTGCAGAGAGTTTTAGATGCCGATGCGTTGCGCAAGAAGCTCACGATGGTAAGTCGGATCTCCGAACAGCAACTCACTCGACTTCGCACGCTTGAAATAAAGGTGCGCTGGGTGCTCCCAAGTGAAACCAATTCCACCGTGAATTTGAATATTCTCAGCCGCAGCGTGAAAGTAGGCCTCTGAACAATATGCCTTTGACAACGAAGCAACCGATGGCAACTCTTCGTTCATTTCACTTGCACACCACATGCCGTAGTAAGCAGCAGATTTTGCAGACTCAACTTCGAGCAACATGTCGGCGCACTTGTGTTTGATCGCCTGAAACGATCCGATTGGTCGGCCGAATTGAACACGAACTTTTGCGTACTCGACAGCCATGTCAAGAACTTTTTGCGCACCACCAACTTGCTCTGCTGCAAGTGCGACAACAACAAGATCATTGACGCGAGACAGAACATCCCAACCTTTGCCCTCTGTGCCGATCAAAGTTGCCGACACATCGGCGAACTCAAGCTTGGCTTGCTTGCGAGTTTGATCCATTGTTGAAAGTGCTGTGCGAGTCAAGCCTTTTGCGTTGCCATCGACTGCGAATAGCGACACGCCATTTTTGGTGCGCGCCGAGACGATGATCATTGATGCTGTGTGGCCGTCAAGCACGAACATTTTTGTGCCAGTTAAAGTAAAACTTGAGCCTGAGCCTTTGGCTTGCATCGTGATACCAGCTTCATCCCATTTGCCTGATGGCTCAACTGAAGCGAGAGTTGCAGTGGTCTCACCGCTAGCAATTCCTGGAAGATATTTTTTCTTTGCTGCCTCGTCGCCTGACTGCATCAAAGTGTTTGCAGCCAAAACAACGGTCGAGAAAAATGGAGCACAGAGAAGCGAACGACCCATCTCTTCAAGAACGACACCCAACTCGATGTAACTAAATCCCATGCCACCGAATTCTTCGGGAATATGGATGCCCATCAGTCCCATTTGTGAACCCATTTGTGCCCAAACTGCTGGATCAAAACCATTAACGGTTTCCATCTGCTCGCGCACGGCGGTCTCTGGAGACTTCGCATCCAAAAATGCGCGGACTGTTTTGCGGAGCTCTTCTTGTTCTTCTGTAAAGGCAAAGTTCATGGGGTATATCTTGCCAGCGCAACGACCATTTTCGCTAATCGGAGAATTCTCGCGATTCGCTGAGATACTTATCAGATATGACAAACAAGCCTGAAAGCACTGGGTTCGTAGACCCGACCCTGCACTGGAGAGATGCCGGCGTTGAAGTGCACAAAGTTGTGGTCGGGCCGTTTGATAATAATGTTTTTGTAGTGCGATGTCGCAGAACGGGTGACGCCGTTTTGATTGACGCTGCTAATGAGCACGAACAACTTTTGGCGCTATGCCGACGACTTGGCGTCAAGCGTGTGCTTGAAACGCACGGACACTGGGACCATATTCAGGCCGTGCCAGCGATGCGCGAAGCAGGGTACGAAGTTGCAGTGACTGCCGCTGATGCGCCAAGGCTCAAAGATGTTGGTTACGACGTATTTATTGATGATGCCGAGATAATTGAAGTTGGCGATTTGAGGTTGCTCGCAATTCATAACCCCGGTCACACCGAGGGATCGATTTCGTTTCAAGTTGTTGATACTCCGTTGCTATTTACAGGCGACACTTTGTTTCCTGGTGGGCCAGGTAATACAAAACTTGAAGGTGGAGATTTCGCGACGATCATCTCGTCGATCGATAACAAACTTTTTACTTTTCCTGCTGAGACAATTGTCCTACCTGGGCATGGGCTCGACACGACGATCGGCGCTGAACGACCACAACTTTCGCAATGGGTTGCACGCGGTTGGTGACAAATTAATTACTACTACGCGCATAGTGTAAATATCTAGGTGCTCAATTAGACTTATTGGCGTGAGCGAACTCTTTCGCATTGAAGATCTTCATGCCAAGCCAACTGAGGCTGAGACACAAATTTTGCGAGGTATTTCGCTAACCGTAAACACTGGTGAAGTTCACGCGATCATGGGTCCGAACGGTTCTGGAAAATCAACTTTGGCGACGACATTGCTCGGAGCACCAGAATACGAAGTAACACGCGGTCGACTGTTCTACAAAGGTGAAGATATTTCGTTGTGGCCGACCGATGTTCGCGCCAAGGCTGGAATCTTTTTAGCGTTTCAGTATCCACAAGAAATCGCTGGCGTCTCGGTGATTCAGTTTTTGCGGCAGTCGTTGTCGGCCCGTAAAGGAATTGATCTTTCTGTTCTTGAATTACGTCTCGCAATAATCAGTTGGATGAAACGACTCGGCATGGATTCATCATTCGTGGACCGCTACTTGAATGAAGGTTTCTCGGGTGGCGAGAAAAAGCGTAACGAGATTATGCAAATGGCGATTCTTGAACCAGAACTTGCAATTCTTGATGAAACTGATTCAGGTTTAGATATCGATGCGTTGCGTATCGTTGCTCAGGGCATTCGCGAAGTACGACAAGATCGTCCGAGTCTTGGCATTGTGTTGATCACCCACTATCAACGACTACTTGACGAAGTAAAACCAGACTTTGTACATATTTTGATTGACGGTCGCATCGTCAAATCGGGCTCTATGGAGTTGGCTGCGGAACTTGAAAAGAACGGCTACGACGCATACCGAACTGCGTCGTGAAAATGACTGGCGCGAATAGAGATTTCGATTCGGTAGCGATACGCCGCGACTTTCCAATTTTGGCGACACAAATTAACGGAAAGCCACTTGTTTATTTAGATAGCGCCAACACTTCGCAAAAACCGAACATTGTGATCGATGCGATGTCTAAATTCATGCGCGAAACCTATGCACCAATCAACCGAAGTGCCTACACACTTGCGGCGAATGCGACCGAACTATACGAAGGCGCTCGAAATGCTGTAGCAAAATTTATAAACGCAAACAGTTCACAAGAAATCGTGTTCACAAAAAATGCCACTGAAGCTTTAAACCTGCTCGTCAATTCGTGGGGTCGAGCAAATCTAAAAACTGGTGATGTTGTGTTGCTCACCCATATGGAGCACCACGCAAACATCGTGCCGTGGCAAATGTTGCAGCAAGAGCGCGGCATCGAATTGCGATGGGTGCCGCTGACTAGTGACTACCAACTTGATCTAACTTCGCTTGAAACTTTGCTATCTGGTGTCAAAGTATTTTCATTTACCTCAATGTCAAATGTGCTCGGCACGATTAATCCAGTTGAAAAACTTTGCGCTGCGGCACACGCGGCTGGTGCAATCGCGATAGTTGATGCGTGCCAGTCAGTGCCACATACGCATACCGATGTGCGCGCATTGGGCGCCGATTTTCTGACTTTCTCAAGTCACAAAATGTGCGGGCCTTCAGGTCTTGGAGTTTTGTGGGGTCGCAAAGAACTGCTTGAAGCCATGCCACCATTTTTGGGTGGCGGCAACATGATTTCTGATGTTCGGCTTGATGGCTTCACTTGCGCAGAATTACCTGCCAAATTCGAGGCCGGTACACCACCTATCGCTGAAGTTGTCGGACTGGGTGCGGCTGTCGAATTTTTGAGCAGCGTCGGCATGGCCAACATTCGCCAGCACGAGATTGCGATGTCAAGTTATGTACTAGATCTTTTAACAACTCGATTTGGTGACGACATAACAATTCATGGCCCTCGCAACCCAGAACTACGTGGCGCAACATTTAGTTTTGCATTCCGTGGCATTCATCCCCATGATCTAAGTCAAGTTTTGGATCAGTCAAATGTTTGTGTTCGCGCTGGTCATCATTGCGCTAAACCCCTGATGAAGATCATCGGTGCAAATGCAACAGCACGCGCAAGTTTCTATCTCTACAACACAACTGCTGATGCCGATGCACTTGCCGACGCGCTTGACTCGGCATCAGATATCTTTTAAGTAGAAATACGAGGATCAATGCCAGGTATCGAAGATCTATATCGCGAGATCATTCTTGATCACTATCGCACACCGCGCAATCGTGGCGAGTTGCAACCGCCTGCTATTAGTAGTGAAGGTCACAATCCGCTTTGTGGTGACGATATTCGCATTTATTTAGATGTGGCTGACGGTGTCGTTCGGGATGTGAAATTTTCTGGACAAGGTTGTTCAATTAGTCAGAGCTCAACTTCAATGATGACTGTTGCAATTAAAGGTAAGACTGTTGCCGAAGTAGGGGCGTTTGTGCGACGATTCAAACACATGATGACGCTCGCCGACAATGATGAACCAGTTGACGAATCAATCAATCTCGGCGACATTGAAGCGTTGCAAGGTGTTGTCAAGTTTCCAGTGCGAATCAAGTGCGCCACACTCGGATGGAACACACTTCTCGAAGCACTCACCGAAGCCACCAAATAAATTCCTCCGTGCATGTAAGTGCACGCACACATGTCGGTTGCGCCGATATGCCATTTATTCCAATTCCTGAAAACTGCTTCCTTAAATTACTTGAGCGATACACACACTCTGGTACTCCGCGATGGATATCTGAAAATAGGCAGCACATCTATGTGTGGGACGGGCTCCATGGTGAGGTTGAGGTTTACTCGCGTCGCGGATTTCATTTAGGGGTTGTAGATTGCGATGGTAGTTACATTGGCAACCCAGTGAAAGGGAGTAAAATAGATGTCTAAAGCACAATCTGAAACCTTCCTTGGTGCGGTTGCAGCAAAAAATGCCGAAGCCTGCGACATCAATGAATGGATCGAGAAATGGCACTCAGACCAAGTTGAGTTGCGAGGTCTTCCCGAATTTTTAGGATTTACCGAGATTGAATATGAAACTTGGCTAACAAATCCAAACGCGTTAAAAGAAATTCTCAAAAATCACTCGAAGTAAAAACTTAACCTTTCAGTGAATGGCCGAATACATAGTCGTGCGGTTCAATACCCCAATAGTGTCAAGCAAGACCCCATTAACGAAACGCAATCTATATAACCGCAGACGAGACTTTTCTTAAAACATCTATTTCGTAAGCAGTGCATTGATAATTCTCACGCTGTTCACCACAGGCGAAGTGCTAGTTGCGGCGCATTAAATGAACTGTGTTCAAAGAAAATTCCAAATTGAACCCTGACCTGATCCAGACGTGAATCACTCTCTCATTTTGAATTTGCGTGGAGATACAAAGTTTCATAACACCTCGCTCAGCAAGATGATTCGCCAACCAATCTAAGAGAGATGAATAAGCGCCTTTACCTTGAGCATCTGGGTGGATTCCATTCAATTCAATTTCGGCAACATCGCCGTCAAATGCAACTAAAGCAAAGCCGACTTTCTTTGCAGACCGATCTTCGACAACCACTGTAAGTTTTTTTGGATCAAGTAAACCAACCTGCGCCCATTCGACATATCCATCTCGAATGTCTTCGGAGCGAAGATGACTGTTGGCTCTGTAGTGATTTGGATAATCCTCAAAAATAATCTCAGAGAGTTTCTGAATCTCGTAGTTGTCTGAAACATCTGCTTTGCGAAAATTCCAGTCGTTAAAATTTTGAGAATTCGTACTATCTGCGGATTTTGAGCCCAAATCTTTTGAGAAGTAGACCAGCGTGTCAGCTTGAAATATCACTTGTTCAGAGCCGAGAGCGAGCCGATTTGCCAACTGCACGCGATTTGTCGGATACCGCAGAATCAATAATTGCGATTCACACCGACGACATTTCTCAATAACTTCTTCATCGCTAGCCAAATGACCATGCGGCACATTCATCCGTGAAACTGAAAGATTAAACCGTCGAGTATCAACAGACGAATTGACTAAAGCAAGTTCACTATAAGCCTGCGTGTAGTCGCTGATCATCGTGGCTTAGTTTAGGTGGTCGTGATTTAGCAAATGGCATCTGTCGTTTTACGCCACAAACCTCCGAGTCGGCTTCGGTACGATGAAAGAGTGGAATTAGGTCAAGGTCTCTCTGTAGTCGTGCCCGTTTATCGATCTGAGCGAACTTTACGAAAACTTGTTGACCGTGTTTCTGCTTCGGTTGAGCGGCAGGATTTTGAAATAATTCTTGTTGATGACGCAAGCGAAGACGGCACCTGGAAAGAGATCTCTGCAATTTCTAAAGGCAATACGAATGTGAAGGGTCTTCGGCTAGGCAGAAACTCAGGTCAACACGGTGCTTTACTTGCTGGTGTTCGTGCCGCTCAGTTTTCAACAATTGTGACCCTTGACGATGATTTGCAGAACCCTCCTGAGGAGATTTCTAAATTAGTCACCGCACTGTCTCCAGAAATTGATGTTGTCTATGGCATCAGTACAAAGATCAAACAAAATCTGTACCGCAGAGTCGTTTCAAAAACTGCTCGAAGGTTTTTCTCTTCGACCCTAGGATTCAGTAGCGCGGTGTCAATGAGTTCATTTCGCGCATTTCGAACCGAGCTTCGAACCGGCTTTGATTCTTCGCTTGGGCCAAACATCTCACTCGACGCTCTATTAACTTGGTCTACTTCAAGATTTACGACAACTGAGGTTGCTCACGACCAAAGAGCCGAAGGAAAATCGCATTACACATTCAGAAAACTTGTGAGGTTCATGATTGACATGGCCACCGGTTACAGCACTTTGCCGCTACGAATGGCGAGCACACTTGGATTTACGACCGTCGCTTTTGGTTTAGCGCTCCTGATTTTTGTCGTGAGTAGACCTCTGCTTAGTGGTGGGTCAGTTCCAGGGTTTCCGCTCTTGGCTTCGTCTATAACTATTTTCTCTGGGGTGCAAATATTTTTGTTAGGTGTGCTCGGCGAATATATCGGTCGAATGCACTTTCGGGTAATGAATAAGCCGACTTACATGGTCGCCGAAACAACTTCAAGTGCTGGCTCTGGGCACAGCAGATAGCCGACGCAGAGTAATGAAGATTCCTTTTAATCGTGCCGACATCGGCAAACATGATCTCGAACTTCTTAGCGAATCAATTTCTGCTGGTCATATCTCTGGTAATGGACCATTCACCAAACAAGCTGAGGCTCGGATTACAGAAATTTTAGGCAACGATAAAACTTTGTTGACTACATCATGCACGCATGCACTTGAAATGGCCGCGCTATTGTTGCGACTTCAACCGGGAGACGAAGTCATTGTTCCTGCGTTTACGTTTGTCTCAACTGCGAGTGCATTCATGCTCTACGGAGCGAAGCCAATATTTGTGGATGTTCGACAGGACACTTTGAATATTGACATAGATCAGGTTGAAGCTGCAATTACTTCGCGGACAAAAGCGATCTGTGTTGTTCACTACGGAGGCATTGCTTGCGAGATGGAACGGCTTGTGAAGATTTCACGTGACCACAATTTGGTTTTGATTGAAGATAATGCGCACGGACTTTTCGCAAAATATAAGGGCAAATATCTTGGAACTTTTGGTGCGCTTGCCACCCAAAGTTTTCATGAGACCAAAAACATCACTTGTGGCGAGGGCGGAGCCCTCATAATAAACGACCCGTCATTATCCGAGCGAGCAGAAATTCTTCGCGAAAAAGGAACTGACCGAACAAAGTTTCTTCGCGGACAGGTTGACAAGTACACGTGGGTTGATGTGGGTTCAAGTTGGGTAATAAGTGATTTGCTTGCGGCAATTTTATATGGTCAACTGCTGCGCGCTGATGAAATCTATCTACAGCGAATAAAAATTTGGAGCCGATATCACAACGAACTTGCAAGTTGGGCCAGCAGCAATAGTGTTATCACCCCGACTGTCCCAGATGGCTGTGAACATACGGGGCATGTCTACCATTTGCGGTTTCAGCGCGGCATTCAACGCGATAAGTTTATCGAACACCTAAAGAATTTA
>CAMCUE010000008.1 GCA_945878705.1 Ferrithrix thermotolerans DSM 19514
TTTTCAACAAACGCTGTTCAACCAGAAAACTGAATAAGGCTTAATGATGCGCTCGCTGCTTGTTGCCAATGCCGACGATGCAGATCCAGGTTGTATTGGTCAAAGATTCGCCGAGCATGGTTTTGTCGGAGAGAGATTCAAAGACCACGGAACTGTTTTTGAGCATTGCAACCGTGAACACCCAGACCAGTGGCCATCATTAGATGGTGCGGATTTAGTGGTACTACTAGGAAGTTGGTGGTCTGCTTATTGGCCAGATATTGAAAAAAATGTTCGTGCCGAGTGCGAACTGATATTAGAGACCCATCGTCGGGGAATCCCCATGTTTGGCATTTGTTACGGCGCTCAAATTATGGCTAAGGCTTTTGGTGGCACAGTTCAACGAGCCACGCAACATGAAGTTGGTTGGCATCAAGTTGACGCGCCATCACCAAATCAAGTGATAGGGGGCACATGGCTGCAGTGGCACTACGACACATTTACACCACCACCAGAAATGGAGATTCTTGCAACAAGCCCAGCCGGTCCACAAGCGATTCGTAATGGCCGTTCGTTTGCAACGCAATTTCATCCAGAAGTGACCCAAGCAATTGTCAATCGATGGGTGAGTGAGTCCGGAGAATCAGAACTTTCAAAAATAGGTATTTCCGCGCACGATCTAGTCGCCCAAACGATTCTTGAAGTTCCAAAAAGCGCACCTGCAGCCGCGGCGCTAGTTGACTGGTTCATTGAAACTTCGGCTAGTTAATACGTAAATTTAGTACTGTTTCACAAGCGATCAAAGTGGAGTTTAGTTTAAGCGCGAACGGTTTCTCAGAGTAGTTTTACAGGGTATGTCAATCTTCCTTAGGTCGTATTTAAATGTAGTTTGGTTCGGCGCCGCTGCTGTCGGGATCGCTGGCTTGTTGTTATGGATCTCGTCACTGTTGCGCCCGAATCGTCCAAATAGAGAAAAAATGTTGACTTACGAAAGCGGTGTCGACCCTGTTGGTCACGGTTGGTCACAAAGTCAAGTTCGCTATTACATTTTCGCATTGCTATTCGTGGTGTTTGATGTTGAGGCTGTTTTTATTTTTCCGTGGGCGACGCAACTTGAGCGTTACGGTGTATTCGGCTTAATTGAAATGGGAGCGTTTGTATTTGTGTTGTTGTTGGGTTTGGTTTATGCGTGGCGTAAAGGTGTCTTGCGATGGGTTTAGTGGATCGCGGCAGATTGCCAAAACCGTTGACGACACTTTTTAATCTTGGCCGGTCGTACTCATTATGGGTCTATCAGTGGGGACTTGCGTGTTGTGCAATTGAAATGGGTGCTGCATTTGGCTCGCCGCGCTATGACGTAATGCGGCTCGGCGTTATTCCTTTGCCTGCGAGCCCACGTCAAGCAGATCTTGTTGTAATTTCAGGAACCGTCACTGACAAAATGGCGCCGGTAATCCGCCGCCTTTATGAGCAGATGCCAGAACCAAAATATGTAATCAGCATGGGTAGTTGTGCGAACTGTGGTGGTCCTTATTGGGATAGTTATTCGGTGACAAAAGGCGTTGACCAAATAATTCCAGTTGATGTTTATGTGCCGGGTTGTCCTCCGCGACCCGAGGCATTGCTCGAGGGAATCGTGTTATTGCAACAACGAATTAAAAACGAAGACATGGGTGCACGATGGCGTGGCGAAGGAACCAAATCAATGGATGCCGCGCAAGTGGCCGAAACAAAAGGTCAGACAGTTGTCGTCTAATTCCGAAACAGCGACACCGGTTGTCGACCACGAACGCGAACGAGTGCTTGAGGCAATCAAGGGTTCACTGGGTGACTCTTTAGTTGAATCGCACATTAAGCCGGGTGACGATCTTTGGATTCGAGTGAGTACCGAGTCGTGGCAAGCGAGCGTGCAAAAACTTCGCGACGCACACTCGTTTGATTATTTTGGTTTCTTGTCGGCGATTGATTGGATGCCATCTCCGTATGGTCGAGGCGAAGATGATCCAACGGAGCCAGCGCCAGTTCGCGACACGACTATTCGCTCGGGATATGCAGGTGGCGATACTCGGATGCAAGTTTTTATTCGAATTGTGAATTCGACGACTCATTTTGGAATCACTGTAAAAGTTGATGTCGCAGATTCGTCACCGTCAGTTGATTCTCTAGTTTCGATTTATGCAGGCGCGAATTGGCATGAGCGCGAAACTCACGAAATGTTTGGGATAAATTTCGTCGGCCATAATGATTTACGAAATATGTACCTGCCAGTCGACTTCGAAGGCCATCCATTGCGCAAAGATTTCCCGTTATTGGCGCGAATGGTCAAACCGTGGCCAGGAATCGTTGATGTCGAACCATTGCCAGGTGGCGATGAAGAAGAATCAGTTGACGCAAAAGATGGTGATGCCTAATGACAATGCTTGGTGACCGACAGCAACTTTCTTACATCGCCGCACAAGCGGCTGATGCGCGTCTGAATCTTGAACTCGAGACCGAAGGCATGACTCTAAATATTGGGCCGCAGCACCCAGCGACTCACGGAACTTTGCGAATAATCGCGCGTCTAGATGGCGAGCAAGTCGTTTGGGCCGAGCCAGCCTGCGGATACATGCATCGTGGTTATGAAAAACTTACTGAAGTTCGAACATTTCCCCAAGTAACGACGCTTGTCAACCGCATTGATTGGCTTGGAAGTTTTGCTAATGAAGTTCCGTTTATTTTGGCGGCAGAAAAACTTATGGGTGTTG
Source organism: Ferrithrix thermotolerans DSM 19514 (assembly GCA_945878705.1). Taxonomy (GTDB): domain Bacteria; phylum Actinomycetota; class Acidimicrobiia; order Acidimicrobiales; family Ilumatobacteraceae; genus BACL27. The sequence goes on from CAMCUE010000008.1 coordinate 2,727, forward strand.
AAGCGCCACCACGCGCTGCGTACATTCGGACAATTTTGTTTGAACTCTCGCGCATCGCCAATGTCACATTATTTCTCGGTGACCTAGGTGTTCAGTTGGGCGCAATCACGCCAGTATTTCTTGCGTTCCGCGACCGTGAATATGTTTTAAATTTAATTGAATCGGCCACAGGCGGCAGGTTTCATCCAAACTTCGATCGCATCGGTGGACTAAAAGATGATCTACCTGCTGGATGGATTGACGAAACTCACGCAGTAATGAAAAAACTTCGAGGTTTTTGTGACCAAATTGAAGATTTACTTTTCGGAAACGAAATTTTCCAGTCACGAACTCGTGGAATTGGTGTTATTCCGCGTGATGTCGCATTGCAATACGGATTATCTGGCGCAAACCTGCGCGCCAGCGGAGTTGATTGGGATTTACGACGCGACCAGTCATTGCCGATGATGTGGAACAAAGCAGATTGGAAAGTCTGGACGCATCCAGATGGTGACAGTTTTGCTCGTTGTTGGATTCGGTTGCAAGAAACCCGTGAATCAACAAAAATCGTAGACCAACTTCTAGGCGTTATTCCATCAGGTCCTATTATGGCGAAAGTTCCGAAGATTATTAAAGTCCCAGAGGGTGAAGCCTGGGTCTCAACTGAAAATCCACTCGGCGAAATGGGCTACTACGTAGTTTCACGCGGAGACCTTGGTCCATTCAGAGTAAAAATTCGATCGGCAAGTTTCAATAATATTTCGATCACGCCTTGGTTGTTGCGCGGTGTTTATGTTCCCGACATTGTGACGATTCTTGCATCGCTATATTTCATTCTCGGGGATATTGACCGATGATCGCACTGTTGGCTGAAGTCCCATACTGGGGACAGTCGTTACTACGAGTTCTTGGTGGACTCGTGGCTGTGCTGCTTCCAGCGGGAACAATTGTTTATGTATTTTTGTTCAAGATGATGTCGTTCATGCAAAGTCGCCTTGGGCCAATGGAAGCCGGACCATACGGGTCAATGCAACTTTTCGCCGAAGTAGGTAAATGGCTACAAAAAGAAGACATCGTTCCAGACCGTGCCGATGCTCGAATCTTCAAAATGGCTCCGATCATTGTTTTGGTCAGCACTTTTTTGCTGGTTGTCGTTGTGCCGTTTGGCCCTGAGGCATGGTTTACAGATTTTGAAACGGGGGTGTTTTATGCGCTCGCAGTTTCGTCTATTTCAGTTCTCGGAATCCTTATCGCTGGTTGGTCGAGTGCCAATAAATATTCTCTGCTTGGTGGATTGCGTGCAGCAGGACAGTTAATCGCCTATGAGTTGCCGATGGTGCTCGCAGTAATGGGCGTAGTTATTCAAGCGGGAACGATGAACTTACAGAAAATTGTTGTCGCCCAAAACACAGGGTCAATGTTCGGCATTGACGCAATTGGTCACCCTTATGTGATTAGTCAGTTTTTTGGTTTCATTATTTTCATGATTGCGATCCAAGCAGAACTGACGCAAGCACCGTTCGACATGCCGATCGCCGAAAGTGAACTTGTTTCCGGATACATGACTGAATATTCAGGTTTTCGTTTCTTGATATTTTTTATTGGCGAGTTCGCAACTGCCGGCGTGTTCGCGATGATTGCTTCAGTGTTGTTTCTCGGTGGTTGGGGAGTTCCGTTCACTTGGTTTGGTTGGACTTCAGTAGATGATGTTGCCAATTGGATGAACATCGTCGGACCGTTGATCATGTTTACCAAGATGATGTTGCTTGTCTTTGTAATCATGTGGATTCGTTTTAGCTACCCACGACTTCGCGAAGATCAATTGCAACGATTCGCATGGAAGGGTTTAATTCCAGTTGCTCTTGTCAACATTATGGTCACAGCAATTTTAAAGGTGGTGTTTTAAGTGGCAAAAGTTCCTGGTTTAGTAAAGGGTCTTGGAGTAACTCTTGGAACGTTGTTTAACACAGCGGTCAAAGGTTCAAACACCGTGCAGTATCCGCACGAAAAAGAAACGCCGCCGATTCGATCGCGCGGAGTTATCGCATTGCATCAAGACAATTGCACTTCATGTATGTTGTGTTCACGTTCGTGCCCTGACTGGTGCATTTATATTGAGGCGCACAAAGAACTGGCACCACCGCGTCGCGAAGGCGGCAAGCCTCGTCAAGTCAATTTGCTAGATCGCTTTGACATTGACTACGCATTGTGCATGTACTGCGGTATCTGCGTTGAGGTCTGTCCGTTTGATGCTCTTTTTTGGAGCCCAGAATACGAATACTCAGAGCCGAATATTTCTGATCTGTTGCATGACAAAACTAAATTAAGTGAGTGGATGGAAACAGTTCCTGAAGCACCAGCGCTCGAAGCCGGCGCAGATAAGAAAAAGAAATGAACATAAATTTGAAAGGCTCAGTTAGTAAATCGTGATCGCCCAAAATATTGGATTCTTAATAATTGCAATCGTGATGATCGTTGCTGCCCTGCGTGTGGTCACGACGAATAATGTTGTGCACGCAGCGCTATGGCTCGTTGTCGTCTTGGCTGGAGCCGCAGCCCAGTACATTTTGCTGGCTGCCGAGTTTGTCGCAGTTACTCAAGTGCTCGTATATATAGGTGCAGTTATGGTTTTGTTTTTGTTCGGCACGATGCTTACAAGGGCGCGAATCGGTGCCGAATCAGATCTAAACAACTCGTACAAAAAACTAGGCATACCAGTTGGATTAGTAATGCTGGTAGCAATGGGTCTCGCGTTGACTGATTCATTCGGCGATGAGAAGTTGCCAGAATCGGCAAAGGTTGTTTCAACTCAAGAAGTTTCTGACCAGATCTTCGGGCCTTATTTGTTGCCATTTTGGGCATTGTCGTTTGTTTTATTAGCCGCAGTTGTCGGCGCAATTGTCTTGGCGCGAAAGGACTGATCAGATGTTTGTAAATCAGTTCTTATTTCTCGGCGCGATTTTGTTTTGCATCGGCGTGTATGGAGTCGTTGCACGAAAAAATGCAGTGTTGATGCTGATGTCAATTGAGATCATCTTGAATTCAGTGAACATCAACCTCTTGACCTTCGCCCTTCGCAACGGTTCAACAGATGGGCATGTTTTTGCGTTGTACATCATTGCTGTTGCCGCTGCTGAAGTTGGCGTCGGACTTGGTCTGGTGCTGCTTGTCTATCGCAACAAGAAAACTATTTCAATTGATGATCTCTCGGAGATGCGCGGATGAGCTTGCTGGCTTCTGAGTCCGAAATTCTCGCGCCACTTGCGTCGGGCTGGTTTCTTGAACATGCTTGGTTAATTCCTGTCATTCCAGCAATCGCTTTTGCGCTGATTATCTTGATCGGCAAGCGTCTACCAATGAAAGGCAGCGAACTTGGGGTGCTGTCGATGATTTCATCGTTGGTGTTGGCTGCTGGCGCCGGGTATCAATGGATTCAACGCACGAATAGCGCAACCGAAGATCAGTTTGTTGAACCGGTTATTAAGTCTTGGTCTTGGTGGCGAAGTGGTGGTTTTGATTTCGGAATCGGCCAACACATTGACGGTCTTTCGATCCTTGTGTTAATAGTCGTTGCGTTCATCTCAACTCTTGTACAGATCTATTCACTTGAATATTTGCGTGGAGATCGTCGCTACACACATTTCTTTGCTGCGTTGACATTGTTCTCGGGTGGCATGTTGGCGATGGTCTTGGCCGACAACATGATGTTATTTTTGCTCGGGTGGGAGATCATGGGGTTGTGCAGCTTCATGTTGATCGGACACTGGTGGGAAGAAGATGCAAATAGTCGAGCGGCACTGAAAGCATTTTTCACTGTTCGCACTGGCGACGTCGGACTGCTTGTCGGCATCAGCATGCTTTATTTTTCGGCAAACGACTGGACACAAGAGCATCTAGGTGTTTCTGGTTTCTCAATTCGAGGAATTTCCGCGTGGGCGCTTTCTGGTGCGCCAAACAGCACAGTAATCACGATCGCAGCAGTCGCATTGTTTATTGCTTGCATCGGCAAGAGCGGTCAGTTTCCTTTGCATACTTGGTTGCCAGATGCGATGGCTGGTCCGACGCCAGTCAGTTCACTGTTGCACTCCTCAACAATGGTCGTTGCCGGTGTCTACTTAGTTGCGCGACTTTATCCAGTATTTTTTGTTGGATTAAATATTCTCGGTAGCGGAGGAAATTTAATTGTCATAATCGGTGGCATAACAATTGTTATTTCAGCAGCACTTGCATTCGTGCAAAATGACATCAAGCGAGTACTTGCTTATTCAACGGTGTCGCAACTTGGGTACATGATGCTCGGTCTTGGCGCAGGAGCATGGCTACCTGCGGTATTCCATATTTTTACTCACGCATTTTTCAAAGCGTGTTTATTTTTAGGTGCCGGCTCAATTAGTCATAGTGCATCACATCACTCATTCGACATGAAACGCGACATGGGTGGATTGCGCAAAGTAATGCCAATCACATTTACGACTTGGATAATTTCGACGCTCGCTCTGTGTGGCGTGTTCCCATTCTCTGGATTCTTTTCGAAAGACGAGATCATCGACAATGTCGGGCATAATGGCTACAACTTGTTCATGATCATCGGCTTAATTGGGGCATTTATGACTGCTGCATATATGACTCGTGCAACATACTTAACTTTTTTTGGCGAACCACGCGGAGCGTCTGCCGGCCATGCAGATCATGGTGACACGCATAATTCGCACGATGCCGACGCCTCGCATGATGCACATGATGTTGAGCAAAGTCATGGTCCGCATGAATCCGGCTTACTTATAACTATTCCATTAATAATTTTGTCGGTACTCGCTCTTAGTTCAGGTTTCTTGAACGCCACACCGTTTGGCGAAAGTTGGGAACGAATGAAACTCTGGGTCGAACCACGTTCTGTAGAAGTCGTTGAAGAAACTCACTTGGGCGGGCCAGGCGAGTCTTTAATAATCAATTTGCCAAGCGCCGAAGAAGTGCATTCAAAATCAGTTTGCGGTTCTGCCCAGCCTGAGACCGGCATTTGTTACGCACCACAGTTAAATCACGCACCGTTCAAATGGTTAAAAGCGATGATGTCCATGGCGATCGTGTTCTTGGGCATCGCTATTTCATGGATACTCAGCACGCTTTTATTCACAAAGCGCGCTCCTCGTCTCGTCGGATTAACTCAGCGTGTAAAGATTTTAGGTTTCGGGCACAAACTTTTGGTCAACAAGTACTACCTAGATGTCCTGTATGAGAAAGTAATTGTTCGCAGCATTGCATATCCAGTTGCGCGCGCAGCGTATTGGTTCAACCAAAATATTTTGGACGGCATATTGCACGCCATCGCAAACTCAACTCGAAAAATCTCGGGGTGGGTTTACAAAAATGTTGATCAACTCGTAGTTGATGGGACTGTAAACAATTCGGCGACGCTGACCAAATCTCTAGGTACTGCCGCCCAACCCACACAGTCAGGCAAAGTAAGTCAATACGCAGCCTTACTGTTTAGCGCAGCGGCAGTCGCGGCGCTCGTCCTCGTAATAATTAATACGTAACTAGTCGAACAAGGGAGATCACAAATATGAACATGCTGCAGGAGAACAACTGGTTGCTGAGTGTCGGCACATTCCTGCCAATGGTTGGTGTCGTGTTGATGATGCTGATGCCAAAAGCAAAAGACCAATCGGTCAAACTAGTCGCGCTCGTAACATCTATCGCCACGCTTGCTGTTGGTATCTACACCGCTTTCAAGTTCGACTTTGATCAGGCCGAAAAAATGCAATTCGTTGCTAACGAAAAATGGATTTCAGTAATTAAGAGTTCATACCTAATTGGCATTGACGGAATCAGCCTGCCGCTTTATCTATTGAGCATGGTGATCACTCTGCTGGTTGTAATTTACTCACTCGATCATGTGCCAAGCCCAGGCAAGCCAAAGGCTTTCTTTTCGTTGTTGCTTGTCTTACAAACTGGCATGGCCGGAACTTTCATTGCCCAAGATCTAATTTTGTTCTTTGTATTTTTCGAACTCGTATTGTTGCCAATGTTTTTCATGATCGGTGTTTGGGGTGGCGAGCAACGCCAATACGCATCAATTAAGTTTTTCCTTTACACAATGTTTGGTTCGGCACTAATGCTGGTCGCGTTCTTGGCGTTATTTTTCAAAACAGGTGCAGAGAGTTTCAGCATTCCGTATCTAATTGAAAACGGCGGCAGCATTGGTAAGAATCTTCAGGTTTGGATCTTTGCTGGAATGTTCGTTGGCTTCGCAGTGAAAGTTCCGATGTTTCCATTTCACACTTGGTTGCCAGACGCTCACACGCAGGCGCCAACTCAAGGTTCAGTAATTTTGGCAGCAGTTTTGCTGAAATTAGGTACCTACGGCTTTGTTCGAATTGCGTTGCCAATTTTGCCGAGCGCCGCGCGCCAGTGGGCGCCGTACATCGGTGGTCTTGCAGTAATCGGCATCATCTATGGCGCACTTGGCTGTCTGGCACAAACCGACATGAAGCGCTTGATCGCGTTCTCTTCGGTTGCGCACATGGGATTTGTGATGCTTGGAATCTCAACGCTGACAAGTTTTGGAATCAATGCGGCAATGTTCGGTATGGTCGCCCACGGTCTAATAACTGGCATGTTGTTCTTTGTCGCCGGCAGCGTCAAAGAGCGTTATCACACTCTTGAGATTTCAAAGCTTGGCGGAATGCTCACGCAGATGCCACACTTGGGTTGGATCTTCGGATTCTGCACGATGGCGTCGCTCGGCTTACCTGGCTTAGCTGGTTTCTGGGGCGAGTTTCCCGCAATTCTTTCTGCCTACAACCCGGGCGCTGGATTGAACGAAACAGTTTTTCGGGTGTTCATGGTGATCGCCGCACTCGGCACCGTGCTCGCTGCAGCGTACCTGTTATGGCTCTATCAGCGAATCGCGTTTGGTACTCCAAAAAATTCCGAACACGATAGTCATTCAACTCACGACGAACTTCACGATGTGACGACTTATGAATGGCTGGCATGGACACCGCTTCTTGTCGGCATTCTGGTGCTTGGCATTGTGCCGAACTTATTATTCAGCGTGTTTGATCCTGCAGTGCAGGTCACTTTGAGCGCTTTCGGAGGTTAAGTTGCAAAACTTGAGTGTCCTCACTGCGCAATGGGTTGCGCCGACTGTTGATTATCACGGTCTGGCACCCGAACTAGTTGTCGCAGGTGGTCTTTGTCTCGTTTTAATTCTGGATCTGTTCATTGACGATCGTAAAAAGTGGTTGCTATCTGTAATCTCGTCGTTCACCTTGCTTGCAGCGATGATTCCGGTTCTCACGCTTGCATTGTCCGATGTTCAAGTTCGATCAATGTTCGACGGACGATATGTCGTTGATAATTTTAGTCTCGTAATGAAGGGAGTGTTTCTGCTCTCTGGATATGTCGTGGTTCTGCTTTCAAGTTCCCATGTTGAAGAAGGTGAATACTGGCGCGGTGAATATTGGTTCTTGTTACTTTCAAGTTTGCTCGGAATGTTGATGATGACTTCGTCGCGAGATCTTGTCAGTATTTTCGTAGCGCTCGAATTTCTTTCAATTCCGGCGTACATGTTGGCAGCCTGGCGCAAGCGAGATACTAAAAGCAACGAGGCTGGTGTCAAATATTTCATGCTCGGAGTTTTCGCTTCGGCAGTAATGCTTTATGGAATGTCGCTACTTTACGGTGTCACGAATTCAACACTGCTTGTTGACATTGCTTCACAAGTCACAGGTACTGGCGAATTTTCGGCCGTGCATGCACTTGCTGTCGTGTTTGTTGTCGTAGGTTTCGCGTTTAAGGTTTCGGCTGTTCCATTTCACACTTGGGCGCCAGACACATACGAAGGTGCACCAGCACCTGTCACGGCATTTTTGTCTGTGGCTTCAAAGGCGGCTGGCTTCGTAGCCTTAGTGGTTTTGATCTATACCGCGTTTCCGTTAGCACACGATATTTGGCAGCCGTTTTTCTGGGTTCTTTCTGCGTTGACGATGACTGTCGGTAATATCTTGGCGCTCAAACAACACAACATCGTTCGGATGATTGCTTATTCATCAATTAGTCAAGGTGGTTTTGTTCTAATGCCGCTTGCTGTCGCGGGCATGTCTGGCTCTGCCAATTCTGCACTGCGCTCGGTTGTGTTGTACATGATCATTTACGCTGCAACCAACCTCGGAGTTTTCGCTGTGATCTTGGCTGTTTCGCGCAAAACTCGCAGTGGCGAGATTTCAAGTTTCGGTGGTTTATTTTCTTACGCGCCAGCACTTGGTGTATTGATGACTTTATTCATGGCATCACTCGCAGGTATCCCACCTCTAGGTGGCTGGATCGCAAAGTTTGTTGCTTTTCAATCACTGTTATCGTCGCAGTCCTCATGGGCTTACGCGCTTGCCTTAATTGGCGCAGTCAATTCGGTAATCGCATTCGGCTACTACGGCAATGTCATGCGTGAAATCTGGATGCGACCAGTTCCAGACGGTGACATCACTCAGATCAAGATTCCTGGGTCACTTTCTCTTGCTCTTGGCATCACAAGTGTTGCGACTTTAGTATTTGGAATCTTTCCAGCCATTGGTCTTCATTTCGCTGATCTTGCAGAAATTGCTGGTGCCCTCAGCCGCTAGAGATGTTTCTGCTGCCATCGCGGCAGCAGGTGGTGCAATTTCGTTCGAAAAGTTCATGGAGCTTTCGCTCTATTCGCCGAATGGCTTCTATTCGACCATTGGTCAGGCAGGTCGTCGTGGAGACTTCATTACGAGTCCAGAAGTTGGACCATTATTTGGTGCAGTTGTTGCGCAAGCCATTGACGCAAGATGGCGCGAATTAGGTGGTCCAAAAAATTTTAGCGTTATTGAAGTCGGCGCCGGCCCTGGCACGCTTGCACGCAGTGTGCTTCGAGCAGATCTCGAATCTCGTGCCGCGATTACTTATGTTGCCGTTGAAAGTTCATCTGCGCAGCGCAGTTCACACCCAGTAGAAGTCATCTCGCAAGCAACCATGCCAACCGCACTAACTACGGGCATGATCATTGCCAATGAGTTACTGGATAATTTGCCGTTCAGATTATTTGTGTTTGACAATCAATGGCAGGAAGCATTTGTCGTCGAGCGTGACGGCAAGTTTCAAGAAGTATTGCGCAAAGTTGATGATACTCCAGCATGGTTGCCACAAAATCCGCCGCTTGGCACGCGTTTACCAGTGCAGCGACAGGCTCAACAATGGCTTACGACAAGTTTGCAGATACTTGAACGAGGCTCGCTAGTAGTCTTTGATTATTGCATGACATCGCGTCAGGCGGCAACACTTCCTTGGCGTGATTGGCTTCGAACATATCGTCAGCACAAACTTGGTGAACACTATTTAAGTCAGCCTGGCGAACAAGACATTACGAATCATTTAATGTTGGATCAATTAGAGATGGTCTGTAAGCCAAGTAATATTTCAAGTCAATCGGGTTGGCTCGTAGTGCACGGCTTAAATGTTTTGGTGTATGAAGGCAGAGATTATTGGCAAGCGAACGCAAGCAAGCCAGATTTATTTGCAATGTTGATGCGCAGTCGGATCAGTGAAGCAGAAGCATTGACTGCTCGTGACGGGCTTGGGAATTTTAATGTGATTGAGTGGATCAAGTAACTAAAAGGTTTCTCGGAATGAAAATGTTGTATAAGATAATACGATAGTTAACAAAATTGATGACCTCCGTAAATACTTGACGCCCAAGAAACATAATTTTTATATTCTTGTTGCGAATTTTTCAATTTATCTAGTTTTGCTTGTCGGCCGTGGTTGGGGTGCTCATCGAATGCTCAATTATGAAGAAAGAATCGCAGTCGGTAGTGCGCTTTCACAGAGCCTATTTTTAAGCCTTAATGATTGGTCTTACGGATTATTAGTACCTCGTATTTTAATTTCGTTAGCAGTGAAGTCTCCACTTGAATATCTTCCAATTGTTTTATTTTTTATAGCAACTTTGATGTGGGCGTTCTATTCGTTAATTATTTTTTGGGCTGTGTATCGCGCAACGGGTAGGTATGTGGTTGCGATGTGTGCATCGTTGGTTCTGATACTTGTTCCTTTACCTGGGCTCGGAATGCAAGGCGTTGTTTGGAACTCTTTTTGGCCAATGTTTATCGCACTAACTGTCTTGGTGGCGGTTTGTAATTACGGTGGTTCGAAAATCGCAACTATTGCGCTTGCAATTTTTGCATTTTTGACAGCAGCGTCTAATCCGATTAGTGCAGTGTTATTGGTTTTAGTTGGTTTCGATTATTTACGCAACCGTAATCAGAGAAACAAAATTTTGGTCGTCGGGGTAGGCCTTTTTATGGGGTTGCTTCTCTCGCTTTTTATTCAAATTCGACAGGAACCGCCAATGCGTTATCTTGGCGAATGGACGCAAGAAATGGCTCAAACTTCGCAAACTTTTGGTTGGATTGAGGAGAGTGGCGCGAATCGTATTCGCAGTGCACCACCAATAGACATCATTACTACGATTCGTTCTTTTCCTGGTTCGCTGAAATATCTTTTAACCCAAATGTCGCCAGAACCTTTGGCGTCGGAATGGATCTTGAGTGAAGCATTTTCGAACAACTTGTTTCACATGCTAATTCTGTCGTCAATATTTTTTGGCCTGCCATTATGCGGACTGTTACAAATCAAGCGCAGAAAGTTAGATCTCCATACGCCAAAGGTAGTAGTACGATTCAGCCTAATTATTGTCGTAACTTTTGTTTTGCAAATAATTTTGGTTGGCGGAGTCGCTCAAACCAATCAACTTCTTTTTGTTCCAGTTTGCTGTTATTGGATTGCGATTACGTTTTTGATTCCAAAATCGCTTAATAAAAGATTAGGCTTGCAAAGTTTAATTGCAGTAGGAACGTTGGCTTTGATACTCGTTTTTTCGGTACTTGTAAAACAGAACTTTCGAGATCCGTTTGACATAAAATTGCCACAGGTTGGTGGTGGGCGATATGAAGATAATCCATTGTGGCAAATTGCTTTAAAA
>CAMCUE010000009.1 GCA_945878705.1 Ferrithrix thermotolerans DSM 19514
TTGGCACATCGAATGGCCGAGAAATTGACAGACGTACGCAAGTCTGGTGCGATCCCGTATTTGCGCCCTGACGGCAAGACACAAGTTACTTTTGATTATGAAGACGGCAAGCCTGTTCGATTGCGAACAGTGTTGATCTCAACTCAACATGCCGACGGCATCAATCGTGACACGGTTATTCGTCCAGATTTGATTGAGCAAGTTATCCGCCCAGTTATCCCAGCACAGTTTGCAAAAGATGACTACGCCGTTTACGTCAACCCAACTGGCGAGTTCGTCAAAGGCGGGCCACACGCAGATACAGGTTTGACCGGTCGCAAAATTATCGTCGACACTTACGGTGGCATGGGTCGTCACGGTGGCGGTGCATTCAGTGGAAAAGATCCATCAAAAGTTGACCGGTCCGCAGCTTATGCAGCGCGTTGGGTTGCTAAACATGTTGTTGCTTCTGGTGCTGCACAGCGTTGCGAACTTCAAGTCGCTTATGCCATCGGCATGGCGCATCCAGTGAGTATCTTCGTTGAAACTTTCGGTACGAATAAAGTTGATGAAGCTTTGATTGAGGCAGCAGTTCGCGAAGTTTTTGACCTCCGTCCTGCAGCGATAGTTCGTGACCGTGATTTGAAGCGTCCGATTTATCAAAAGACTGCGGCCTACGGTCACTTTGGTAGAAGCCATCCTGATTTCACTTGGGAGTCTTTGTCGCGCCTTAAAGAATTCAAGGCAGCAGTCAAACTCTGATCGAAGTAGCGACACCCCTAGTTCGGGTTGCGCGGGTCGTTCCCGATGTCACGGGAGTCGATAAAACATTTGACTATTTAATTCCTGATTCACTTGGCACTGAGTTGCGCGTCGGCATGCGCGTAAGGGTTCCGTTGCACGGAAGAAATGTTGCTGGTTGGGTAATTGAAATCGGTGAGCCAAGCGCAGGTTTGGCAGTCAACAAAATTCGCTCTGTAATTAAAGTCTTGGGGCTGGGCACGACCCAAGAGATCATTGATCTTGCACATTGGGCGATAACCAGATGGGCAGGTCGGATCAGATCTTTCGTTTCGGCGTCGGCACCGAGCACGCTGATTTCGAAGGTGCCATCTCCGAGATATTTATCTCGAAGTATCAACTTCTCGTCGTCTGTTGCTGACGCAGTTATCGAACACGCGGGCGGGGTAGTTGTTGTCTCGCCACTTGCAAACCCAACTTCAATTGTCAGCGCGTTCGCAAGCAAAGGACCAGTAATTGTTGTGATCCCTACTGCACACCGCGCCAAACTTCTTGCGGCGTCGCTGAAGGTCAATGGTTTTTCAGTTGCCTCATGGCCGCAAGACTGGGCGAGCGCAATGGGAGGCGTCGATATAGTCGTTGGCACTCGCAGTGTCGTGTGGGCACCAGTTGCCAAGTTCTCAACGATCGTCGTGATTGATGAACATGATGATTTGTTACAAGAAGAACGCAGCCCGACTTGGCATGCACGAGATGTCGCAATTGAGCGTTGCCATCGCACGCAAGCTGTATGTTGTTTGATAAGTCCGTTACCTTCGCAGGTCGCACGAAAGTGGGCAGCCAATCGAGTATTTGAAATCAAAGCCTCTGATGAACAGAAGGCTTGGCCGAGCATCGAAGTCCTGGATCGTAACAAAGATGAATCTTGGAGTTCATCACTAATTTCATCACAACTGATTACAGAATTGCGTGATTCAAGTCGGCGTGTCGTTTGTGTGCTGAACACTAAAGGTCGCGCGAGATTAATTGCCTGCGGAAAGTGCCGGACAATCTTGCGTTGCGAAAAATGCGATGCCGCTGTTACGCAAAGTGATGATCAAACTCTTGAGTGTCCACGGTGCGCACTTGTGCGCCCTGTTGTGTGCCAGGCATGCGGGTCAAGTAGCTGCGCGTTACTTAGATTAGGCGTGAGTCGTCTGCGCGAAGAGTTGCAGGCAGCAGCAAAGCGAACGGTGTGTGAGGTTACATCTGCAACTACCGAAATAAATCAACGCGTAAATGTTTTCGTTGGCACCGAAGCAGTTTTGCATCGCGTGGGCACTGCAGACACGGTCGTATTTCTAGACATTGACGCAGAACTTCTTGCACCGCGCTATCGGACAAGTGAACTCGTTGGGACATTGGTCGTGCATGCTGCGCGACTTGTTGGCGGGTCGAAAAATAATCCCTTGATATTATTGCAAACCCACACCCCAAAAAATTCGTTACTTGTTGGGCTTGCTACAGGCAACTTCGAAACTTACAACGCCACCGAGAAATCACGCCGATCACTTTTGAAGTTCCCTCCGTTTGGGTCTCTCGCGGAGATCAGCGGCATCGGGACAAAGACTTTTTTAGAGACGATGAGCGAGTCAATGCTCGTGCAGACTGTGATAAAGGATTCAACACACGGTTTAGTTCGCGCCGAAAACTGGCAAGTGTTGAGCGAAGTGCTGGCAAACACGAAACGGCCCCACAAATCAAGATTGTCGATTCATGTCGACCCACCCCGCGTATAATTAACTCAATGGCTCACAAGATTCGCACGTTCGGCGACCCAGTTTTGAAGACTTGCGCTGCAGAAATTACAAACATTGACGGCAAGCTCGTCAAACTCGCCGATGAGATGTTGAAAGTAATGTACGAGGCACCTGGTCTGGGTTTGGCTGCTCCACAAATCGGAGTTCAAAAACAACTTTTTGTTTATGATGTTGATGATTCACCCGAGATCTTGATTAATCCGACGATCATTGAGTCAAGCGGCGAGTGGGTTTATGACGAAGGGTGCCTTTCAATCCCTGGCTTATCGGTTGAGATGTTGCGTCCGAAACTTGTTCTGGTTCGAGGAACGAATTTGGATGGCAACACAGTAGAGATTGAGGCTGATGAATTGCTCGCTCGGTTGTTTCAGCATGAGATTGATCACCTTCAAGGTGTGTTGATGTTTGAGCGAATGACTCCAGACCAAAGAAAACTTGCGTTGGCAGAATATCGTCGGCGCGAAGAGCAACCAGGTGAGATCGAAACGACACATCTAAAGCTTTCGTGACGATGCCAGCAAAAAGTGCTGCGTCGAGTCTTGCGCCGATGCCAGTGAACGGTGTATCGCACATCGTCTATCTAGGTACTCCAGAAATTGCAGTAGCGCCGCTTCGGGCGTTAGTTGCGGCGGGATGCAATGTTGAGCTCGTGATCACTCGACCTGACACTCGGCGTGGTCGCGGCAAACAGACAAGCGCATCTCCAGTCAAGCAAGCGGCACTTGAACTTGGGTTGCGAGTTTCAGACTCGCTAGATGATTTGGCTCCATTAGCGGCGCGAATTCCGAATCTGCTCGGTGTCGTTATTGCTTACGGCGCAATTATTTCGGTGGATACTTTGAGCGTCGTGCCGATGTTCAATGTTCACTTTTCGCTTCTGCCCCGTTGGCGGGGAGCCGCGCCTGTTGAGCGCGCAATACTTGCCGGCGACACAAAGACGGGTGTGTGCATCATGCGCATTGTTGAAGGTCTTGACCAAGGTGAGGTTTACAGTCAAAGTGAAGTTTCGATTTCGGCAACCGAGACCCTTGAATCGTTGCGCAAAAAACTCGTTGAAGCTTCTTTGCCGCTACTGATCAGTGCAGTTAAAAATGGAACGGGTCAAGGTATTGATCAAACTGGCGAAGTTTCGTATGCGAAAAAAATTGTGGGGGATGAACTGCGGATTGATTGGGGCACATCAGCAGTTGAAATTGATCGCCTGATTCGTGTCGGTGGGGCATACACACATATTGGTGGCAAGAGACTCAAAATTGTGAAGGCACGCGTTGTTTCAGAATCTATGACGAGCGCAGTACATGGCGCGATCAAAGTAGTTTCGCGACATGAATGCGAAGTAGCAACTCGTGATGGCGTTATTTCGCTTACTGAAGTTCAACCTGAAGGTAAATCGGTGATGACAGTTGAAGTTTGGCTCAATGGAGCAAGAATCGAGACTGGCGCCGTCTTGGGCTAAACAATTTCGCTAGTTAATTTGACCCAGACAATCCGAATATTCGCCAGCGCATCTTTAAAGGTCGCATGGTCGTCTCCAAGACGATCGCCGAGAGTGTCGACGATTGCCGCCAAGGCATCGATTGCTAATCTGGCGTCATCAAGTCTCGGGGGATTTGAGCCAAGATGAATTGCTGCCAGTTCATATAGTCCGACAACATGGTTGGCCACGACGACATTGGCAGGTGTTTCGGCCAGGCGGGCCCGAGCCTGGGTCAAAGCTTGCTGTTGTTCAGGGGTGGGGTTCTGATCCATATGCGCTACCATTATGGCAGCGATAACGGCAGTGCAAATTGCATTTATCCAACAGCAAAAGTGGAAACTAGTTTCCCACCTAGCCACCAAGATTTGCGTTGTTCAAAAATTTGAACTTTGCTGATGAGTGCGTCTGGGTCGAGCTGATGCGAGTGGCTACGCCACCGCGTATCTCGACCCTCGTGCGTCGGCAAACTCATATTTTCGACTTCGAGTTTTATCCGATACGAAGAGGAGGCACAGCCGCTTGTCAAGCAGTGAACAGTTATAGCACCGCCAACAAATGAGCCACGCTACAACGACCGAATTCGAGCCAAACAGGTTCGTCTAGTCGATGCAGATGGATCACAAGTAGGAGTCGTCAGCATTGAAGATGCACTTGAGCGATCACGCAAGGCCGATTTAGACCTTGTTGAAGTTGCTCCGTTAGCCGAACCACCCGTATGTCGAATCATGGATTACGGAAAGTTTCGTTACGAAGAAGCGCAAAGACTCAAAGAGTCTCGCAAGAAGACGGTGCAGATCACCATGAAAGAAGTCAAGTTCAAGCCGAAGATTGCCAAAGGAGACTTTGACACCAAGGTGCGCCACATGCTCGAGTTTCTCGACGAAGGCCACAAGGTGAAAGTCACTCTGCAATTTAGAGGTCGTGAAATGGCTCACCCCGAGTTAGGTACAAAAATTTTGGATGCAGTGATCGAGCAACTCGGTCAAATCGCCAAAGTTGATACTTCGGCTCGCTTGGAAGGTCGAAACATGACGATGGTTCTTTCACCAGACAAAAAAGCATCAAAGCGCCCAGTTTCTGCCAAACCCGTAGAAGCAAAGCCGCAAAGTTTGAATTCGCAACCAATTTTAAATACGACAACCGAAACGGAGAATCAAAATGCCGAAGATGAAAACATCCAAGACAGCAAAGAAGCGATTTAAGAAGACTGGTACGGGCAAACTACGCCGTCAACAGTCAATGCGTCAGCACTTGTTCGAGCACAAATCCAGCGAGCGCACACGCCGACTTGACGGCACCGTTGACGTTCACACTGGCGATGTCAAGCGCATCAAGCGACTTCTTGCAGAGCGATAAATCTAACCAGTTAACTAAATAGTTCATTGACCAGCTAACCGAATCTCAATTGAAAGGATTTCAAAATGGCACGAGTTAAACGCGCAGTTCACGCCCGCAAAAAGCACAAGGCGATTCTCGAAAAAGCAAAAGGATATTACGGCGATCGAAGTCGAACATTTCGTTCGGCAAACGAGCAAGTACTTCACTCAGGTCAGTACGCATTTCGCGACCGTCGTGCAAAGAAAGGCGAGTTTCGTAGTTTGTGGATTCAGCGAATCAATGCTGGCTGTCGAATTCACGACATGAGTTACAGCCGATTCATTGCTGGTTTGGCAAAAGCAGGAGTAGTCGTCGATAGAAAAATTCTCGCCGACCTCGCTGTTCATGACGAAAAAGCGTTCGCTAATTTGGTTGAAACTGCAAAGGGCGCACTCGTCTGAGTCTTTCGCAATTGGCGTTCACGAGCAATCGTGTTCAGCGATTACGAAGACTATGCAATGACAAAGCCGAGCGCGCTCAAGAAAACGCATTCGTAATTGAAGGTGCAACTCTCATAGACGAAGCGATTCGTGCAGGAATCGTAATTGAATCGCAATTTGTTGCGCCGGGTGCTAGTCCGTGTTCAGGTGCTGGTAGTGCAGTCAACGATCTAGCCGATGGAGTAATGGCGCGCATTTCGTCAACGACATCTCCGCAGCCAGTAATTGCGATTGCACTAAAACCAAAACTTCACATCACCGACCTTGCTTTGGCAACTAGTGCACAATGGATTGTCGTTGTTGACAAAATTTCAGACCCGGGAAATCTTGGCACTATTTTGCGTTCGGCAGAGGCTGCTGGTGCAACTGCTGTTGCTTTAACTTCTGGCACGGTAGATGCTTTCAGTCCGAAAGTTGTGCGCGCATCAGCAGGAGCCCTGTTTAATATTCTCGTGTATGAGGGAGTAACAATCGAAGAAATTAGCGAGATGGGTTTTGCGCTTTGGGGTTCGTCAAGCCATGAAATGCATAACTCCAGCGAATTCACTGTCGCCGACCTCTCGGGCAAAGTTGCGATCGTGCTCGGCAACGAAGCACACGGATTATCACCCAACATGAAACTTGATGGCTGGTTGACAATTCCGCATGCTGGTCGGGGCGAAAGCCTAAACGTTGCGATGGCAGCGACACTCTTGTGTTTCGAAGTTAAACGTCAGCACGATATTTAGCAGAATAATTAAACGCGACCAACTGCATCATTGAGACTAAAGTTAAATAGCGATGTCTGATCAATCAGTTGTTACTGCGATGACGCAAACTGTCGAGTTGGCGCAAAATAGCGCTTTAACTGCGATTGCTGCAACGAAAGACTTGTCTGCAGTTAAAACTTTGACAGCGGATTTGAATAAAAAAGATAGCCCGCTAAATACTTTAAAGAGTGAGCTTGGCAAACTGACGTCTGTTGACGACAAACGCACGATGGGGCAGTTGTTGAATACTGCGTCACAGTCAGTTAACGCCGCGTTGCTGGCCAGGTCAACCGAACTTGAATCTTTAGAAATCTCCGCGCGGGTTGCTCGCGAAGCAATGGATCTCAGTGAGTTCGCAACCCGACGCAGGCGAGGACACAGTCATATAGTTACTCAGGCGACTCAACGACTTGAAGATGTTTTTATCGGTCTCGGGTTTCAAATTGCTGAAGGCCCCGAGGTTGAGACAGATTTTTATAACTTCGAAGCATTAAATATGCCGAAGTCGCACCCGGCTCGCTCAGAGTTCGACACGATGTTTCTTGAATACGGCGACCCCGGTTCAATTTTGTTGCGCACGCACACTTCACCTGTGCAAATTCGTGTGATGCAGACATGGCAGCCACCGATCTATGCGATTATGCCCGGCCGAGTTTTTCGTCGAGACACTCCAGATGCAACGCATATGCCAGTGTTTCATCAGATTGAAGGTTTAGTAATTGATCGTGGAATCACATTTGCGCATTTAGCCGGCACGATCGAAGCATTCACAAAGGCATTTTTCGGCAACGAATTCACCAGTCGCTTGCGTCCGTCGTTTTTTCCGTTCACTGAGCCGAGTGCAGAGTTTGATATTCGTCGGGCAGACGGTGAGTGGATCGAACTCGGTGGTTGTGGAATGGTGCATCCAAATGTTTTGATCAGCGGCGGCATCAACCCCGAAGAGTTCAGTGGTTTTGCTTTCGGATTCGGTATCGATCGCATGGCTAAAGAACGACACAATGTCGAAGATATTCGCGAAATGTACACCAATGACTTGCGCTTCTTGAGGCAGTTCTAAATGAAGATTTTAAATTCGTGGCTCAATGAGTTTGGTTCGTTTGGCACTGACACCGAGAAACTTGCCGCAGCAATGACAAATTTAGGACTTGCTGTTGAGTCGGTAACGAGTGTCGGCACGCCCGTCAAAGGCGTCGTTGTTGCCAAAGTTATACGCACCGAACGGCACCCAGATGCCGCAAAAGTTCACCGTGTATATGTCGACGCCGGTGACGGGGTTGAACTGCATGTTTGGTGTGGTGCATTCAATATGAAGCCGGGCGATTTGATTCCGTTGGCGACTCTCGGCACCACGATGCCAGACGGTCGAGTTATTACCCCTCGTGGAATTCTCGGTATCGAAAGCCACGGCATGCTTTGCTCAGGCATTGAAATCGGTTTAGATGCTGACGCCGACGGTATTTTGATTTTGCCGAGCACATTGAAACTAGGTGCCGATGTTTTCGAGGCACTTGGTGTAACTGCTGACACGGTTTTTGATTTAGATGTAACCCGAAATCGCCCAGATTGCAATGGCTATCTTGGAGTGGCTCGCGATCTGGGTGCAAAACTCGGCGTCAAAGTTTCAGCACCTGCTTTAGACAAAGCAAAAAAGGGTAGTGCGCGTTCACTGAAAGTTGTAATCAGTGACAAAGAAAAATGCTCGCGTTACAACGCAACGGTGATGTCAGGTGTCGTCGTGACAAACTCTCCGGTATGGATTGCTCGCAGGCTGGTAAATAGTGGCATGCGACCAATTAATAATGTCGTTGACGCTTCAAATTTGGTGATGCTAGAACTCAACCAACCGACTCACGCTTTTGATGCAGACAAGATCGCCAATGCATTTAAAATTCGGTGTGCGCGCGAAAAAGAAACCCTTGTTACGCTCGACGGTCAGACGCGAGAACTTGTATCTACAGATTTGTTGATCTGTGACGGCAAAGACATGCCAATCGGTTTGGCAGGTGTGATGGGTGGCCAAAGCACTGAGATCAGTTCGACCACCCGTGTGGTTGCTTTAGAAACGGCTTTCTTTGAATCGTCCGGTGTTGCAAGCACGGCGAATCGGCTCGGCTTGCGTTCTGAAGCATCGCTGCGCTTTGAGCGAGGCGTCGACCCTTACGGAGTAGACGATGCCGTGAGTCGATTTGCGGCGTTGTTGCGAGAGTCGTGTCCGAAACTAGTTGTGCACGCCAAAGCCACAGACGGTATAGAGAAGTCACTTCCACTTAAGCAACGAGTCGTTGGGTTACGCATCGCACAAGTCAACAGAGTTCTTGGCACAAAACTTTCGGCAAAGTCAGTTAGCACATTGCTCGCAAAGATTGGTTTCGTTACCAAGGCGACGAGTACTGGCAAAATTGTCACGCTCAAGATAGGTGTTCCTTCTTGGCGTCCGGACTGCCAAAGTGAAATTTACCTCGTTGAAGAAGTCGCACGTCATTATGGCTACGAAAACCTCGGCAAGATCGTGCCACAATCGACAATGCACGGACGGTTGTCGCCAATGCAACAGCGCCGACGAGAACTTCGCGAAGTGATAGTTGGTCTTGGTGTCAGTGAAGCAATGCCGAACCCTTTTCTAGCGCCAGGTGATTTAACAAAATCTGGTTTAAGCGAAGAACTAGCAATTCGACTCGCTAATCCACTCGTGTTTGAAGAAAGCGTTTTACGAACTTCGCTGCGACCAGGTTTGTTGAAAGCAATCAGTTACAACCTTTCCCATCGCAATACAAATATTGGATTGTTTGAGATCGGGCATGTTTACCCCGCGCGCCAAGATCAGTCGACTGGCGAGTTGCCAGATGAATACGAAGTTTTATGCATAATTGCCGCTGGAGTGAACAGCGAGGTGGCAATGGATTGGTGGAGTCAGTTGTCTGTCACGATGGGGTTCGGGGCGCAGTTAGATCAAAAAAGTGTTGAACCTGGCTATCACTCGACACGCAGTGCATCGTTGCGTCGCGGCAAGCAACTACTCGGCAGTGTTGGAGAAATTGATCCATTAGTTTTGGCAAGACACGACATCAATGTCTCGGTCGCATGTCTTGAACTGAACCTGACGGTGTCATTGAATGAAATTCCAAAGGTTTCAACGGCTAAATCTGTTAGTCGATTTCCGCGCAGTGACTTCGATCTTGCATTTTCGCTTCCGCAAAATGAACCTGCAAGTTCGTTGCTTAAAGTTTTGCGCCAAGCATCTGGGCCAGAGTTGGTCGATATTTTGTTATTTGATATTTACCGCGCGCCTGGTGTCGATCAAGATCTGTCAGCAACTTCCCGAAGTTTGACATTTCGAATACAACTTCAAGCAAAAGATCGAACTCTCACCGACGCCGAAGTTTCCACGGCTCGTCAACGATGTATTGACGCTGCGACAAAACTTGGTGCACAATTCCGTACGGTTTAAAATTGTTGGATGTCTTTTTAGATGGCGAAACATCAGCACGCACTAAATAAAGGCGGCGATTCAAAACTTCGCTGTTTTTGGTGCGGGGATGATGATCTGTACGTTGCTTACCACGACTCACAGTGGGGTAGGCCAGTTGTTGATGACAATCAGTTGTTTGAAAAAATTTGTCTCGAAGGGTTTCAGGCTGGTTTAAGTTGGCTCACGATTTTGCGAAAGCGCGAGTCTTTTCGCCGGGCATTCAAGAAGTTTGACCCAAAAATAGTCGCAAAATTCACTGTGCGAGATATAGATCGACTAGTCAAGGACGAGTCAATTATTCGACATCGCGGCAAGATCGAAGCAGCGATCAATAATGCTCAAGCAACACTCGAAGTGCAACGAGAATTCGGTTCACTTAAACAATTTGTATGGTCATTTTGTCCTGATTTGGTTGCAAATTCGAAGCGCCACAACCCAAAACGAATCAGTGAAATCAAACCACAGACTGTTGAGTCGTTGGCACTGTCAAAGGCTTTGCGCAGTCAAGGCTTCAAGTTCGTGGGCCCGACAACGATGTACGCAGCAATGCAGTCCCTTGGGCTGGTTAATGACCACTTTGACGGCTGTCATGTGCGTGAGATTTGTGAGAAACAGCAACTAGCGACGATTAAAAAGCTTCGAAAAAAGGTCGTTGCATAGTTATGCAGATAAGCGTATAATCATACAACTATGATTTCCGTTGGTATTTTGGGCGCGTCTGGATATGTCGGCGCAGAACTTCTGCGTATTTGTGCAGCGCACCCCGAGTTCAAGGTTATTTATGCAACAGGTGATTCGCAGGCAGGGACGCTGGCTTCACTGTTGTACCCAAGTCTGACTGCTGCATATCCGAATTTAGTTTTTAACGAATATTCAAAAGATGCGGCGATCAAATGCGATGTCGTATTTTTGGCCTTGCCACACGAAGCGAGTTTGGAGATTGTTCCAGAATTAGTGGGCAATGTTCGGCTAGTAGTTGACTGCAGTGCGGCGTTTCGCTTAAAAGATGCGTCGCTTTATCCAACTTGGTATGGATTCGAGCACACTCAACCCGCTGCGCTTGAGGCAGCCGTTTACGGTTTGCCCGAGTTGTATCGATCAGAACTTAAACAAGCAAAGTTGATTGCAACACCTGGCTGTTACGTGACAGCCGCGAGTTTGGCGCTCGCGCCACTTGTCAAAGCGGGAGTGATTTCAACAACCGGTGTCATAGTTGATGCTGCATCTGGTGTCTCTGGCGCAGGTCGTGCCGCGAAGAACAGCAATTTATTTTGCACAGTTGACGAAGACTTCACGGCCTACGGGTTACTAGATCATCGTCACACTCCAGAAATTGAGCAGGTGACAGGTGCGCAAGTTTTGTTTACTCCACACTTAGCGCCGATGAACCGCGGAATTCTGGCGACTTGCTATGCCCGACCAGTTGACGCCAAAACGACAAATACTGCATCGCTACTGGCTGTCTTAAGTCGTGCGTATGCAAAAGAACCGTTTGTCGTTGTTAGACCTGCGTCGCCGTCAACAAAAGCAACGCTTGGTTCTAACAGCGCACACTTGTCGGCGCGATACGACGAGCGAACTGGATATGTGATTGTTCTTTGCGCAATAGATAACTTGGCCAAAGGTGCAGCCGGTGGGGCAGTGCAAGCAGCCAATGTCGCACTCGGGCTTGATGAAACTTTTGGTCTAAGCAAAGTTGGAATGTTTCCATGATCACTGACCCTCTGAATACAGCGAATTTACTGATCGAAGCGTTGCCGTATATTCAGCAGTTCGCGGGCAAAACAATCGTTGTCAAATACGGTGGCAATGCCTTGGCTGGGGCCAGCGACGACGATGCGATGGGTGCATTCGCTCGAGACATTGCTTTGTTGCATGCTGTTGGAATAAAACCTGTCGTTGTGCATGGTGGTGGACCACAAATTTCCGCGCTGATGGAACGCCTTGGAAAAACCCCAACATTTCATAATGGTTTGAGAGTTACAGATGCTGAGACAATGGAGATCGTCAGCATGGTCTTGCTCGGCACTGTCAATCCACAAATTGTTTCGGCGATTAATCTGCACGGAGCACCGGCGGTTGGTGTGTCTGGGCATGATGCCAAGATGTTCGAAGTTGCACCCCGTGACGAGTCTCTCGGTTTCGTCGGCGACATCACAAAAGTAGACGCAACTATTGTCAAAGAACTTCTTGCTGATTCACGAGTACCAGTTGTGGCCACACTTGGAAGTCATTCTTCAGGAAAGGCTTACAACATTAATGCCGACACAGCTGCTGGTGCACTTGCACAAGCACTGGGTGCAGAGAAATTGATTTATCTCACCGACATCGAGGGCGTTCGAACCAACAAGAGTGACGCCAGTTCGATTGTTCGTCAAGCAACAACTTCGCAACTACGAACTCTGCTGACATCTGGGTCAATAGAGGGCGGGATGATTCCAAAAATCGAGAGTTGTATCGCCGCAATTGACAGAGGTGTGCGTCGCGGACACATTCTTGATGGCCGAATCGCCCATGTGTTGTTGCTTGAGTTATTTACTGACTCGGGTGTTGGCACGATGGTTTCAAAGGGATAGGAAAACCAGAAATTTATGACAACCAAACAGACACACGCCTTCGCCGCGACTCAAACTGCGAACACGATTCTTGGAGGTCGACCGGACTGTCCGTTTATGCCTGTATTTGGTGCGCCGCAGGTGATGTTTGAACGCGGTCAAGGTACACAGTTATGGGATGTAAACGGAAAGCGTTACTTAGATTTCTTATGTGGCATCGCCGTGACTTCACTCGGACATAGTCATCCAGTTATCGCAGCAGCAATTGCTCATCAAGCCAACACCTTGTTGCATGTCAGCAATTTTTTTGCAAATCCAGTGGCAACGCAGACAGCGATGATGGTCGACGAACTAATTAGTGGCTCATCAGGTCTTGCATCAGGCGCTGGTCAGGTTTTCTTTTGCAATTCGGGTGCCGAAGCCAACGAAGCCGGGATCAAACTTGCAAGAAAATTCGGCGGACGTGGCAAGCATGTTGTTGTCAGTGCCCTCGGAAGTTTTCACGGTCGAACCTTGGCCGCACTCGCAGCCACAGGCCAACCAGAAAAGCACGAACCGTTTGCGCCGATGCCCGAAGGCTTTCGCCATGTTGTGTTCAATGACATCAAGTCACTAGAAGCATCACTCGATAATTCAGTTGCTGCGATTTTGCTTGAGACTGTTCAAGGCGAAGGCGGTGTTATTCCGGCTTCTAATGAATATCTGCAGGCGGTTCGAAAAATTTGTACCGAACGCGGAATATTGATGATGATCGACGAAGTTCAAACTGGTTTCGCCCGAACCGGCAAATGGTTCGGCTTTCAACATGCCGAGATTGAACCAGATGTTGTGATGTTGGCAAAAGCGATGGGCAACGGAATGCCGATCGGTGCATTATGGGCCCGCAGAGAAATAGCCGCTGTTTTCAAACCCGGCGATCACGGCAGTACTTTTAGTGGTACCGCAATCGCCACCGCCGCAGCACGAGCGACTATTCAGTTAATGCTCGACATGGATGCGCCAACAGTGGCGACTCTTCGTGGTCAAGAACTCTCAGAAAAACTTCGCTCAGTTAATGGTGTTGTAGAAGTTCGTG
>CAMCUE010000010.1 GCA_945878705.1 Ferrithrix thermotolerans DSM 19514
CAATAAAACTTTGGTATCAGAAATTGAAATCGCCTATGTAATTGAACAATCTGCACCCGTACCCCGTCCAATGGTCGCGATAACTGGAACTGATGGTAAGACGACAACGACTTTGATGGCCAGTGCTATTGCAACTGTGGCGGGTTTGAAATCAATGGCAGTTGGAAATACTGATGTTCCATTAGTTGCTGCGCTTCGCAGTGATGCGCAAATGTTCGCAGTTGAATGTTCGAGCTTTCGGTTGGCATATACGCAAAGTTTTCGGGCAAAGGCTTCGGTCTGGCTTAATTTTGCCCCAGATCATTTAGATTGGCACCCATCGCTAAATTCATATCGAGATGCAAAAGCGAAGATCTGGGCGCACTTAATTCACGATGATGTTGCAGTTGTACCACTCGGTAATTTAGAAATCGAAAAAATTGCAAATGCGAGTTCTGCTCGGGTAGTTAGTTTCGGCGCTGAACGCGGTGATTATCACGCGCTCGGTGGAGTTCTCACTTCACCACATGGGCCGATAATGAAAGTTTCACAGATGCGACGAAGTATGCCTCATGATGTGACGAATGCTTTGGCTGCCGCAGCGATCACGATTGAATCAGGTCTTGCGACACCTAGCGATGTGGCTAGTGCGCTTAGTGATTTTGTAAATGCGCCACACAGAATCGAACTTGTCGCGTCAAATAATGGTGTTTCGTGGTACAACGATTCAAAAGCGACGAGCCCACATGCCGCTAAAGTTGCTTTGAAGTCGTTTGAATCAATCGTATTAATTGCTGGTGGCAAGAATAAAGGTCTCGAATTAGGCGAGATGGCTTGTGAACCGGCCAGAATGCGAGCAGTTGTGGCAATAGGTGACGCCGCAAAAGAAATCGAAGCGGCATTTTCGCAAATCTGCGAAGTGCGAAGAGCAGATTCAATGCGCGACGCCGTGGCTATTGCGAATAGTTTCGCAGAATCTGGCGACGCAATTCTGCTCTCGCCAGGCTGCACTAGCTATGACTGGTATTCAAACTATGGTCAACGCGGCGATGACTTTGCAAACGAAGTTAGAGCGCTAATTCAGCTACTCAAAAGTTCCGGAGCTCGATCATGAGTACTGCAACTCCAAACTCAAGTCGCCCACAAACTTTAAATGACAGACGCCGAGATGTGTTGCAAGAGCAAGGTCTACTTGAAACTCGCGAGACATCACTTGGTGCTGCGAACCCCACTCTTTTTTGGATCTTAATAACTGTTATCGCTCTAATTACTTTCGGTCTGGTAATGGTGCTGTCATCCTCTTCGATTGTTGCACTCAATAAAGGAATGTCTCCGTGGAGAATGTTTTTCAAACAACTGATGTGGTCAAGCGTTGGCATGCTAGGAATGATTTTCTTTTACCGATTCCCTTATTTACTGCTTCGAAAAGTAGTTCTTCCGGGAATAATTTTTGCGTTCGGTTTAATGCTTCTGCCATTCGCCCCGAATATTGGCGTAAGTACTAATGGCGCTCGCGCATGGGTGGCAATAGGGCCAGTGGGGTTCCAGCCGTCAGAGTTTCTTAAATTGGCACTTCTCGTTTATTGCGCGAACTTGTTGGGTCGCAGACAAGACGAGATAACTGATTTGGCACGCACACTCAAACCAGTTTTTAGAGTTTGGATAATTTCGGTTGGTTTATGTCTAGTTCAAAAAGATCTAGGTGGCGCAATCATCTTGTCATGCATTGTGCTGACTCTTTTATTTATGGCTGGTACCCCATTTAGAATTATTTTTTCGTTGACATCATTGTCAGTCTTGGCAGGCATGTTGTTTACGCTTTCGAGTGCGTCGCGGCGTCATCGGTGGACGGCATTCATGAATCTAAATGAAACCAAAGGAACTTACGGCTATCAGGTTTGGCAGTCGTTGCTTTCTATTTCAAACGGTGGACTTACCGGTGTCGGGGCTGGCGCAGGTACAGGCAAGTGGGGATATGTGCCGCTAGCCCATAGCGACTTTATTTTTTCAACGATTGCTGAAGAATTTGGTTTAATCGGCGTGACTTTTGTAATTGGTGGATTTTTGATTTTGACCTTATTCGGGCTCCAGGCCAGCACGCGTGCGGCTGATAAGTTCGGTGCTCTTTTGGCTGGCGGTGTAACGATGTGGTTTGCGCTACAGGCGTGTATCAATATCGGTGGAGTTTCCGGTTCAATGCCAGTAACAGGTTTAACTTTGCCACTCATTTCTTATGGCGGTAGTTCTCTATTGGTTTGTATGTCGGCGACTGGTTTGCTACTCAATGTTGCCCGGAATATGGATTGAGATCTCTACACAGAGGCAACATCTTGGACAATTCTCGGTTATCTAAGTCAGTATTCGCGGTGATTACAGGTGGTGGCACCAGCGGCCATGTGATTCCGGCACTGGCAATAGCCGAATTATTAGTCGACCATGGTTACAGCACCGAGCATCTGCACTTTGTTGGAACAATCAATGGAGTTGAAACAAGATTGGTTCCACCTACGAAAATGCCACTGACGCTTTTAGATGTGCATGGATTCAGCAGGAAGTTTTCGCCGCAAGCAGTGAAACAAAACGTTAAAGCAGTATTTTCGTTGCGCAATGCAATTGCACAAGCAGAAATTCTATTGCGAGCTCTGCAACCAAGAGTTGTAATTTCCGTGGGCGGATATGGGAGCGTCGCTGCAACTCGGGCCGCAACAAAACTTGATATTCCTGTCGTTACTGTTTCGTACGATCGGCTTCCTGGACTGGCAACTAAATTGCAATCACGCAGAGCCGCAGCATCGGCAGTCGCATATTTACCGACGAAACTAAACAATGCAACTTTGACGGGCGCTCCAGTGCGCCGACTGCTGCGCAAATTAGATCTTGATGCAACAAGAGATGCGGCGTTAACGCGCCTGGGTTTGCCACTAGAGCGCAAAGTTATTGCGTTCGTCGGTGGCTCGCTCGGTTCATCATTCTTAAACGCAGTTGCAAAATTGGTTGTCGAGCAAAATAAAAATAAAACTGATTTATGTATTATTCATCTAACTGGCGACAGATTTTTGAACGAGCAAGTTCCGTTGTTGGTCGCAGGTGCGCAAATCACCTACAAGCGCCTTGCCAACACAGATGCAATGGAGGATATTTATTCTGCAAGTGATCTAGTCGTGTCTCGTGCAGGTGCCAGCACGATCGCTGAATTAGCAACTGTTGGTCGAGCCAGCGTGCTCATCCCATGGCCGCAGTCAGCAGAGAATCACCAATTTTTCAATGCCAAGTGGTTGGCAGACTCAGGTGGAGCGCTAGTTCTAGACGAGTCAAAACTCGATCCAAAGGCAATTGCCGAAATAATCACTAATTTGATCAACAATAAAAATAAACTTGTGATGATGTCAAAGTCTTCACGAATCGCCGGTGAAGTGCATCGAGATAACAAATTAGTTAAGTTGGTTGAGGATGTTGTTGGCGACGCAGAAAAATTCGATCTTTCTGAACCTCGGAGAATTCATGTGATCGGGGTCGGCGGCCCTGGTATGTCGGCGGTGGCAACGGTGCTTGCCGAAATGGGCCATGATGTTTCTGGCAGCGATGTTAAACAGTCCGAGATAATCCAGCGTTTACGACGTTTAAAAATAAAAATCAATATTGGTCATGACCGCTCTGCTGTATCTGGTTGTGATGCGGTTACTGGTTCTACGGCGATATCGGCAAGCAATATTGAATATTCTCAGGCACACGAATTACAAATACGAGTTTTTTCAAGAGCAGAAATTTTGAGCGCAATTTGCAAAACAGCAAAAAGTATCGGCGTCGCTGGTACTCACGGAAAGACCACAACTTCGTCGATGCTGACAGCGATTTTGATCGAAGCAAAATTGGATCCAAGTTATTTAATTGGTGGCGATGTTATTGACTTTGGCCGCGGCGCTCATTGGACAGGCAGTGACCTATTTGTGGTTGAAGCAGACGAGAGTGATTCGACTCACATCCAACTGCCACTCGCGGGTGCTGTCTTGACAAATATTGATATTGATCATTTGGACAATTTTCAAACTTTTGCTGCAATCGGCGAAAGTTTTACCAAATTTATTCAAAAGATCTCTGGCCCGAAAGTGCTGTGTATTGATGACCCGATTTGTGCAGAAATTGCCACGGAATATGGTGCCATTACCTATTCGGCCTCAGTGCACAGTGTGGACAAAGATGCTGCTGTTGGTTCGCCGCGCGCAGACT
Organism: Ferrithrix thermotolerans DSM 19514; assembly: GCA_945878705.1. Taxonomy (GTDB): domain Bacteria; phylum Actinomycetota; class Acidimicrobiia; order Acidimicrobiales; family Ilumatobacteraceae; genus BACL27. Next base: position 4,207 of record CAMCUE010000010.1, read on the forward strand.
TTTTTGCCGACAATATTTTATTTAATTTGGGTTCAGCAAGTTTTACAGTCTCTAAAAATAATATTGTGCGAGGCAAATCAGAGATTGAAGTACTCGGCGATGTGACAATCCCCCTACGCGGTATTCACAATGTGCGCAATGCCATGGGGGCACTTGTTATGGCAATGCAACTTGGTGCAAGTTTCGCCAACGCCGTGACTGCACTAGCTAAGTTTGGTGGTGTTGCAAGACGCTTTGAGCATCACGGCACAACTCGCGGCATCACATTTGTAGATGACTATGCACACTTACCAAATGAAATTTCTGCCGTTCTTGCGGGCGCCCGCGATGGTTCTGATACTTGGAGCCGAATTGTGGCAGTGTTCCAGCCAAATCGATTTAATCGAATGTCGTTAATTTCCGATCTTTACGCAAATGCTTTCGTAGGGGCTGATCTGATAGTTGTTACCGATATCTATGCATCAGGCACATCTGAAATTGCTGGAGTAACTGGTCAGCTTGTTGTGGATGCGATACTTTTGGCAGATCCAGGTGCCAATGTTGTGTACAAAGCAACACGCGATCAACTTGTCGATTTTTTGGATGATCAACTGAAATCTGGTGATCTTTGCATTTCAATGGGATGTGGAGATATTTCTACGCTTCCATCCGAATTAATTTTGCGTAAGCAGGGGTGAGCAAGTGATAACAGACATCAACTATGTGAGCGATAAAGATCTCGTGCGCCTCGCGTCTTTGTTGGGTGATCGGGTTACCGAGAATGAACCGCTCGGGCCGTATACGACTTATCGAGTCGGCGGTGAAGCGGCATTATTCATGCGCGTTATGAATGTCGAAGACTTGTACGCGCTATCTCGGGCGTTGACAAAAATTCGTGTACCAGTAGTAGTAGTTGGTCGTGGTAGCAACATGCTCGTCAGTGAGAGTGGTTTTCGCGGCATCGCAGTCTCTCTTGGACCATTCGCAGAATTGATAAGTTTGCCGACGCAAGGAGAAACCCCGATTGTTATTGCTGGAGCAATGGCACCTCTGCCAGTTCTTGCTCGGCAAAGTGTGCATCATGGCCTAACTGGATTCGAATGGGCCGTTGGGGTTCCGGGTTCAATCGGCGGAGCAGTGCGAATGAACGCTGGTGGCCATGGCGCTGACATGATTGCTTCGTTGTTGAGTGTGCGACTGTTTCATCTTGAGCGCGGAATCGAAGCAAATGTGTCGGCAGCCAACTTAGGTTTGAGATTCAGAGGATCAGATTTAGCAGATGAGCACATCGTGATCTCGGCAACTTTACGTCTCAGCTGGGGTGACACAATCATTAGTCAAGGTCGAATATCAGAGATTGTTAAATGGCGAAGAGAGAACCAGCCAGGGGGACAAAATGCAGGCTCAGTATTCGTAAATCCAGTTGCAGGGGTAACTGCTGCAGGCGAACTAATTGATGGTCTTGGACTGCGCGGATATCGAATTCGTTCTGCATCAGTCTCAGACAAACATGCAAATTTTATTCAGGCAGATGAGGGCGGCAGCGCCGATGACGTTGCTGAACTGATGACTTTTGTGCGCCAACGAGTTTTTGAATCGCACGGAGTCGAACTGCGCAGCGAAATAAGACTCATTGGTTTCCCAACAGCAGTGAGCGCAGAAGCCGGAGCGCCAACTTTGAGCCTAAGAAAAGTTGGCACTAAGTTAGATGAAGCATTTGGAGTCGCTACTGGAGCCGATCTTTCAATTCCGATCCCCACTATTTCTGAACGACTACCAGAAAATGTTTTAGCAGAACTGAAAGATGCGTTTGAAGGCAACGAAACTCCAATTAGCACTTTGCGAGTTGTCAGACCAGATGTACACATTGATGAAGATATATTCGCAGAACCTGTTAATGATCAAACCGAATTTAAATTCAATACTGACACTCCTGTAAGTGATGCAACTAGCGCTGCAAAGAGCACTGCAACCAGCAATTCTGCGAGTGCTGATTTTTTAACGAAAACAACTCCGACAGAATCTGCTGTTGATCCTGCCGCAGGCGAAGTTTCTGGCACAATTCATAAAATTGCTAAAGACGACTCTGATCGAATTATTATTATTGACGCAGAATTGCGTTTACCAACTGACATCACTTTTCCAATTGATGCCTTAACTGAATCGGTAAACCTTGCCCCAACGTCTGACCCGAGTGTGGTGATTGACGATTTTCGTTTAAGTGATTCTGCTAGTACAGGCTTTAGAAAAAAACGGAGCAAAGTATTGACTCCGATACTCGGGTTAGTAGCAATCGGGCTGTTTGTTGTGCTTGCTTTAGTTATTCTTTCGTCGCCACTTATTGGTGTTCGTCAAATTGAAGTTGAAGGCAATCAATATATGAATAAGGACCTTCTAGAATCAGTCAAAAATTCGCTGATAGGTAAGCCTCTACTTACAGTTGATACTCGAGATGCAGAGAGTCGACTACTAGTTGATCCTTGGGTTGAGAGTGTGAGGGTTCAAAAATTTTTGCCATCACAGATCTTGATTGAGGTTGCTGAGCGAGTTCCGGTCGCTTGGTTTGTCGGTAGCGACAACAGTGCTCGAATTGTCGACTCTCAAGGACGAGTATTGGCGGTCGAGTCTGGACAGCCGACAGAATATTTTCAAATCACGGGTGTTGGCCCTAACCTCGAGGCTGGCGTCAGTGCGGGAGATATCTATCGTGCTGCAGCCCAATTGGCAACAGGATTACCCACTGAACTTTCAGAGGTTGTGTTGAATGTTGGTACAGGAGGGCCGAACCAATTAGTGATGACACTGCGTTCTGGGACGCTTGTTAACTTTGGGCCGCCGCAGGATGTGCAGAATAAGTTGATCTCTCTTGTGGTGCTACTGCGTCGACAAGATGCCAAACAAATAATTTTCATTGATTTGACCAACCCAGACATACCAACCGTCCAGTCAAAGTAGAGACTTTATTGTCTGCGCTTATACATGTCGTAGATGATTGTCTCATCTCGCTAAATGTGGCAGAATGTAATAGATGTCAATTTTCGGGGGTTTATCCTAAATGGCCGGTCAGCCTCAAAATTATCTTGCAGTAATCAAAGTGATCGGTGTCGGTGGTGGTGGCGTAAACGCGATTAATCGGATGATGGACTCTGGAATGAGAGGCGTTGAATTTGTTGCGATCAACACTGATGCTCAGCAATTATTACTGAGCGATGCAAACATCAAGATTGACATTGGCCGTGAGTTAACTCGCGGATTAGGTGCAGGTGCAGATCCAGAAGTTGGTCGTCAAGCTGCCGAACAGCATCGAGACGAAATACAAGAAGTAGTCGCTGGCGCTGACATGGTGTTTATTACCGCAGGTGAAGGTGGAGGAACTGGAACAGGCGCTGCACCGATCGTTGCCGAGATTGCTAGGGCAGAAGGCGCGCTTACTGTTGCGATTGTTACGCGGCCATTTGCATTTGAAGGTCGGCGCAGAGCAGTGCAGGCGGACGCGGGTATTCTCGCACTCAAAGACAAAGTTGACACTTTGGTAGTGATACCCAACGAACGGTTACTCACACTTTCAACTGAGAAAACTTCCTTGCTTGAAGCGTTCAAAAAAGCTGATGATGTTTTATTGCAAGGTGTTGCCGGAATCACTGGGTTGATTATGACACCTGGTTTGATTAACACAGACTTCGCTGATGTCAAGACTGTTCTGGCAAATGCAGGAACAGCATTGATGGGCACTGGTGCTGCGACTGGCGAGAATCGTGCAATCATTGCAGCAAACGCCGCCATCAATTCACCACTTCTTGAAGCTTCGCTTGAAGGTGCTCGTGGATTGATTGTAAATATTACCGGACCATCAAATGTTGGATTGTTTGAAGTCACAAATGCAATGGAAATTTTGCGTGGAGTTGCGCATCAGGACGCAAACATAATTCATGGTTTGGTTATCGACGACGATATTAATGACGAAGTTCGGATCACCGTTGTTGCCGCAGGTTTTGACCGATGGGATGGCAACGTCGGTAAATCCACAACGCGATCAGATGGTCGACCAATTTCATCAACCAGACCAACTCGACCAGAATCAAAGAATGGTCGACTCAAAGACTTGTTTGGTGGGTCTGACCCCCTAATCAACTCCGATGATGATGACGACGACCTTCCGTCTTTTCTGAAATAATTCTGCGTGTCGGTGACGACATGAATGTCCCAAATTTAGAGTTTTTGCCTGAGCGTGTAGCCCAGATTCGTACTCGCATCGCTAATGCTGGCGGTGAAAAAGTTAAGTTGATCGCGGTTACGAAGTCATTTGATGTCACTGCCTTGCTTGGTGCATTCTCAACTGGCTGTGATGGAGTAGGCGAGAATTACGCGCAAGAGGTAATCGTTAAAACCCGTGAACTTTCAGAGCATCAACGGTTGCCGTTACATTTCATCGGGAGGTTGCAGAGTAACAAGATTAGAGCGCTTATTGATCTTGTTGATATTTGGGAGAGCGTCGATCGGGTTTCGTTGATTAACGAAATTGCAAAACGCAGTGATGTCGCAACGCGTGTCACGCCAGTTCAAATAATGCTGCAAGTAAATTCAACCAATGAGTCAGACAAAGGTGGATGCGAGCCGAGCGAGGTTGCAAAGTTGTTGGCAACGGCTGTGAGCAGCGGGCTTGATGTAATTGGATTGATGACAGTCGGGCCAACGAATAATGATCCAATACAAACTCGATCCGCGTTTCGATTAGTTCATGAGATTGCGGGCGATTTCGGACTAAAACAATTAAGTATGGGGATGACTGGAGACTTCGAAATAGCGGTTGAACAAGGTTCTACGGCTGTGCGCATCGGTTCAGCACTTTTCGGCACGAGATTTTGAACTAGATGCGGGCAATCGTTTAATCAAAGCCAAACAAACGGTTAATTAACGAGAGATATATAACCTCGATTTTGAGCCATATTCAAGTAAACTTCGTGTATGTCAATGTTTCGCAAGGCGATGGACTATCTGGGTCTGGGCAACGAAGAGTCTTATGACTATTACGACGACCAGGTTCAAGATGATCAAGAGTTTGATCCACGGCAACGCGGACCGCAACGAAATAATCCTCGTCAACCTCAGCGACGCATCGAGAACAGTCGCAATAATGATTTTCCAGACACTTATGACGATCAAAGTGTTAGCGCCGGAATGCGCAGACAGCAAGAACAGAGTGATTCTGGCCTGACATTGCGCCCCGCTATGAGCAACCGCCAAGATGCGAGTGTTCGTCCGTTACCGATTTCGTCCGAACCGGTAACTGTGTATCCAGAGACTTATGAAGATGCAATACAAATTGTCGATCACTTTAAGCGCGGTGTTCCAGTGATAATTGATGTTCGAGAAACTGAGCCAAAAATCATGCGTCGAGTAGTTGATTTCGCCAGCGGTGTGGCAATGTTTGCAGGTGGGTCAATCGAGAAGACCAGCACTGGTGTTTTCACGATGAAGCCACCACTTGGGCGAGTAACGCGCGGCTAGTACAATTCAGTCACCCAACTATGTCAAATCCAATTTTAGATCTGCCATGTTTTGCAGTTCAAATTTTTATATACATGATCATCGTGCGAGTGGTGCTCTCATGGTTTCCGGCCACAAGTGGTGGGATAGTTGCACAAGTTTCATATTTTATTGGCAGATTTACTGAGCCAGTGCTTAGTGCAGTCCGCAGAAGAATGCCGCGCACAGGAGCAATCGATTTCTCTGCACTTGTTGTGTTGTTATTCCTGCAAATTGTTGTGCAGGGCATGATCTTGAACTGCTAGTTCTCAAATGTCATACCCGCAAGTAGAGCCACAACCTAATTTTCCATTACTTGAGTCAAAGACTCTTGAGTACTGGAAGCAAGATCAAACCTTTGAAGCGTCACTCGCGTTGCACGGTGCTGGATCAAATGGAGAAAATGAATTTGTTTTCTATGACGGACCACCGTTTGCAAACGGCCTGCCACATTACGGACACTTACTGACAGGTTTTGTTAAAGATGCCGTACCGCGCTATCGCACGATGCGTGGGCAACGCGTTGATCGACGCTTCGGCTGGGATTGCCATGGTCTTCCTGCTGAGGCAGAGGCAGAACGACAACTCAAGATCTCGGGGCGTCAAGCCATCACTGATTATGGCATTGATAAGTTCAACGAATATTGCCGAAGCTCGGTTCTGCAATACACCAGCGACTGGGAGCGATATGTAACCCGTCAAGCGCGATGGGTCGACTTCGAGAACGATTACAAAACTCTTGACACTCCATATATGGAGAGCGTGATGTGGGCGTTCAAGAAGTTGTGGGATAAGGGATTGATCTATGAAGGTTTTCGAGTTCTGCCATATTCGTGGGCGCTTGAAACACCACTTTCAAACACTGAAACTCGAATGGATGACGCCTATCGACAAGTGCAAGATCCTGCACTCACGGTTGCGTTTGAACTTTTAACTGGCGAGTTTATTCTTGCGTGGACAACAACTCCTTGGACATTGCCGTCAAATTTGGCGCTTGCTGTTTCCCCTGATGTCGACTATGCAGTGATCCAAGATGGCGGTCGCAAATTAATTATCGCTGCCGATCGGTTGAGTGCCTATGAGCGCGAGTTCCCTGATCCTAAAATTTTGTCAACTCTTAAAGGTGCCGAGTTAGTTGGGCGTACCTACAAACCGTTGTTTGATTATTTTTCGGATCACGCAAATTCTTTTCGTGTTATTGCAGGTGATTTCGTAACTACCGAAGACGGGACCGGGGTAGTGCATCTTGCGCCAGGTTTCGGTGAAGATGACCAACGCGTTTGCCAAGACGAAAATATTGAGCTAGTTGTTCCAGTTGATTCGCGTGGATGTTTTACCGCTGAAGTCAAAGACTTTGAAGGTCAACTTGTGTTTGATGCCAATCCTGCGATCATTCGGATGTTGAAAGACCGCGGCGTCGTAGTACGCCATGAAACTTACGACCATGCATACCCGCACTGTTGGCGTACTGGTAAGCCGTTAATTTATAAAGCGGTTGGTTCGTGGTTTGTAAAAGTGACTGCAATAAAAGACCGGATGGTTGAACTAAACGAACAAGTAACTTGGGTGCCCGATCATTTGAAGCATGGCAGTTTTGGAAAGTGGCTTGAAAATGCGCGCGACTGGACAATTAGTCGAAATCGTTTTTGGGGTTCACCAATTCCGGTGTGGCGAAGCGATGACCCAGACTTTCCGCGTATTGATGTTTACGGCAGTCTTGAAGAATTGCGCCGCGACTTTGGAGTAGACATTCAAGAGTTGCATCGCCCAGAGATCGATCAACTTGTCCGTGCGAATCCAGATGATCCATCTGGCAAGTCGATGATGCGCCGTGTCCCAGAAGTTTTAGATTGCTGGTTTGAAAGTGGATCGATGCCGTTCGCGCAAGTGCATTATCCATTTGAGAACCAAGAGTGGTTTGAAAATCACTATCCGGGCGATTTCATTGTTGAGTACATCGGACAGACGCGCGGATGGTTTTATACGTTGCATGTCCTAGCCACTGCATTATTTGATCGACCTGCTTTTTTGAACTGTGTAAGTCACGGCATCGTTTTGGGTGAAGATGGCGCAAAGATGTCAAAGAGTTTGCGCAATTATCCAGACCCGATGAAGGTGTTTGATAGCCACGGCGCAGATGCAATGCGGTGGTATTTGCTTTCTTCATCAATTTTGCGTGGAGCAGATTTTGCAGTCACCGAAGATGGCATGCGCGACACTGTGCGTCAAGTGATGTTGCCACTTTGGAATAGTTGGTATTTTTTGACTCTTTACGCAAATGCTGAATCGTTAATCGGCAAGGTTGACACAAGCAGCGAAAATGTTTTAGATCGATACATAATCGCAAAACTGCGCGATTTAATAACTGCAACGACGAAAAGCTTCGACAAAAATGATTTATTCGCGTCATGCGCCGAGATTCGCGTGTTTCTAGATGTCCTTACGAATTGGTATATCCGTCGTAGCCGAGACCGGTTTTGGTCTGGTGACACCGCCGCAATCAATACGTTGCATACTGTGTTGCACTTCTTAACTCGTATTGCCGCCCCTGTTCTGCCACTGGTCACCGAGCAAATTTTTCGTGGGCTAACTGGTGAGCGAAGTGTGCATCTTCAGGCTTGGCCAACTACGGAGGGTTTGCGTCAAGACGACGCATTGGTCGCATCGATGGATCGAGTACGCGATGTATGTTCAACAACGCTTTCATTGCGCAAGGTTCATGGTCGCCGAGCCAGACTGCCACTTGCGAACTTGACGGTTGCAACCGCTGATTCGTCTGCGCTAAAAGATTTTGTTGATGTGATCGCCGACGAAGTGAATGTTCGCAAAGTTGAATTCACGGACGATGTTTCGTCAGTCGCTGCATTCGAGTTGCAAGTTGTGCCAAGTGTTGCTGGTCCGAGACTTGGGGCGGATACCCAAAAAGCAATAGTTGCAGTAAAAAAAGGTGATTGGAAGCGCAACGGAAATATTGTTACTGCTGGATCAATCGACCTATTTGAAGGTGAGTATCAATTGAAACTCGTACCAAAGAGTGCTGGTGCAAGTGCAAAACTCGGCAATTCTGAAGGTGTTGTTGTTTTGGATATCGACTTAACTCCAGATCTTGAGGCCGAAGGAGTATCGCGCGATTTGATCAGACTGATACAGCAACAGCGACGCGAGTCAGGCTTAGATGTTTCAGATCGAATTAAGTTGAAACTTGGACTGCCTGAAGCAATCAAGTCTCAAATTTCCAATCACATTGAGACTATTAAGACCGAGACTCTTGCCACCGAAGTTGCATTCATTGAATCGCAACCTTCAAATTTTGATTTGGATGGTGTACCGATATTTCTTGAGTTGATGCACTAGCATTTATGGGATAAAGTCCTATCCAATAACCGAACGAGCGAGAGGTAGTCAAAATGGCTTCGAAAAAAAAGAAAACGACCAAAAAGTCAAAAAAATTAGCTAAGAAAAAGTCGTCGCCGAAAAAGAAAAAGTCTTCGGCTAAAAAGAGTGTTACCAAGAAAAGTGTAAAAAAATCAGTTAAAAAAACCTCTAAAAAGAAGAGTGCAAAGAAAGCAGCAAAGAAAACTGCAAAGAAGACGGCGAAAAAGGTGGCAAAAAAGAAGAACTCAGCCCCTAAGAAAAAACTTGTTGCGCCTGTGTCGACTTGGGCTTCGCAAGAAGTTGTACAACAAGTGTCCAGTCCTCAAGATGACATGTTCGACTCGGTTTCAGAAGAAATTGACTCATTTA